>NZ_JBINJF010000029.1:0-55146 GCF_043951865.1 Halalkalibaculum sp. DA3122 | reverse complement strand
GGATTCCCTGCGTGTGCTGGTCTTCTCAGGCACCGGATGGTATCGTCATGCGGAGATCCCGCTGATCAACGGCTGGCTTGTCCGGCTGGGAGCCGTCCACCAGATGCGCGTGGATGTCACGGAAATCTTTTAAGAGATAAGTTATTAGCATAAGTAACAGGCAACTAAAACAACATCAGAGAAAACTCTAAGGGCTTCAATAAAAAAATAAGCCCTTGCAAGTCAAGAACTTACAAGGGCTCGTGTACCGCGTACGGGATTCGAACCCGTGCTACCGCCGTGAAAGGGCGGCGTCCTAAACCCCTAGACGAACGCGGCAAAAAAGATTGTCTGTTGAACGGTTCAGGGTAAAGGTTATACGTACCTTCAACATGTAACCTTTCAACTTGCAACAGAAAAAGTGGGAGCCCGATGGGATTTGAACCCACGGCCTCCAGGGCCACAACCTGGCGCTCTAACCAACTGAGCTACGAGCTCCATAAAGCCTGAGTGCATATTTTCAGGCCCTGAATCAGAGGTTTTAACTTAGGTTTCTAACATGAAATTCAGGGCTCCAAAGATACGGATTATTATGACAGTTTCAATAAATTTTATCATTAAAAATAGCGTTAAACTTGCTGAAAGATCTCTACTTTTAAAGCTTGCTTTGGGAAGCCCCAGAAAGAAAAGCAGTTTCCCCAAAACCGGGTTGTCCCTTTCGGCTTGATCCAAAAGGGATGAAAAAAAATCAGGGCAGAGAATGGGGCACCCGCTGCCGCATCAGCAGGTCTTTAATGAGCCTGAAGTTTCTGCCATAGTCTATTTTTTAATAGATAAGTTTATTCAGAACAATTGGTTAAGAATAAAAAATGTAACATTGGATGTGCCGGCGGCTCTTTAAATATACAGTCTGTAATATTAAACGGGTGGAAACGAGTGGGTGTATGAGGATTCAGGTAAAGGAAATTGTCTGAAAGTCTTTCCGCGAATAATCATTAAATATCGCTGAAAATGGCAGAAGATAGTTGCTGATATCTCCCATTTAATAGTTCGGCCAATCCCCACTGAACAAAAAAGTCGAAACATTAGAACCAGGTGGAGGAATATATGCGTGGAGAAACTGTCAATATTGGGAGAGCTGTTGACCTGTTGGAAGCCAATCTTATGCAGGTGGCCAGGGTGACTGAGTGGGCACAGTTGATGGGATACAAGAATCCCAAAAAGTTTTCGCGGAGATTTCTACGGCACTATACCGTACGGCCTCAACCTGTACTGGAATACATGCGTCTTAAAAGCATCATCAAGGCGTTGCGCAAGGATGGCAGATCAAATTTTGAAATAGCGAGAGCCCACGGTATACCGGATGAAAAAGGCCTGAATAAATTTACAAACTACCACCTGGACTGCTCCCCAACTCACCTCAAAAAAATACCGGAGAAGAAAATACAGGAAAAGCTGGACCGCATAGCTCACCAGGAAATTTGGTTGTCTGAAAGACAAAGGAGCAGCAGTGGAATGTGACTGCCGGCGTTGATTGAGTTATTTCCCCTTTCTATTTGGAAGATATCAGGGTCGGAAAAATTAGGTAGTAAAGTTCGGTAGTGAGAGTCTGTCAATGTTTAGCTAATGTGTTATAAGAACTGTAGCAGTCGACCAGAGATGAGGTTTCAAAACAAGAAACCGGGGAGTTGCTTCACAACTCAGGGTAAGGTTGATAAAATCGTTGAGATGGAGATTACGTATGATTCTGGAAAAGTCTCTCACATTTATTCAGGAGCAGCTCGATACATATCTAAAACAAAAAACGGGGGAGAACACCAGTAAAGTTGTGCTGAGCGACATTCTGAAGCAGAATGGTGATATGGCCATTGATGCGGAGAAAGTCGCGATTATGCTCGTCAATATCGAGGAAGAGAAGATCGGTAAGCAGCAGAAGGCATACCTGAAACAGGAAAACGGCACGTATGCCAAAACCAACCCGGAAATTCGGTTAAATCTCTTTCTGCTGTTTGTGGCACGATTTAGCAACTATGATGAAGCTGTCAAAGCCATATCCAACGTCATTGCTTTTTTCCAGAGTCGTAATGTCTTTGAAAGCAGCAGGCATCCCTCTATGGGTACTTCACTTGAGAAGCTGGTTTTTGAACTTCAGACCATGAGCTTTGAGCAGATGAACCATCTGTGGGGAGCCCTGGGAGCCAAATACATGCCTTCCGTGCTCTACAAGATGAGAATGGTGACCATAAGAGAAGACGAGATTAAGGAAGATGTCCTGCCCATCAAAGAAATCGAAATAAGGGGAATATAAATATGTCTGTATTCCAGGAGATTTTCGGTTTAAACATGACGCACAGCTATTATGCGGCCGGAATTACGGGGGATTTAAAAGCCAGTCCAACGAAAGAAACGGCACAGAAACTAAGAGATGTTGGGTTGCTGTTCAGGACTACAGGATCAGGTTTTGCCGTTTTCGGGGAGGTTGTAAAGAACGAAGCGGACAGCGCTGGGCTGCAAAGGGAGATCGACCGCCCCACCCGCTTCCAGTTTATACTCAGGCAGCAGAACCCGTACTTTCTGAACTTTACAGACTTGCCTTTTCATGCCAGCGGTCGAGAAATATACTATTTCAACAATTTACAGGTCAGCAGTACCGCGGGGATCCACTTTTTGCATTCTCCCGTTGAAGAGGAATACAAGGTTAATACTGAACAGTTGCTGAAGATTCAACATGGCAATTATCGTTACAGTACGGCCGGCACGGGGGACGAAAATTCGGCACGCTTGATATATCCCGATCTGGGGATTCGCATTCAGCAACGGCAACCCAGTGTTGAAGGTGAATTTCATTTTCAATTCGACCTTGCACGGTACCCCGGGGGTCGGGCGGAACTCTGGTTTAACGGGGAGAAGAAGGAGTCGTTTTATGCGAGCGGATCAGAGAAAACGGCCGGAATATTCGGCATTGTGGATCTTTTTTATTCGCCCCTGGTTCCCCCGGATTACCGGTTTATAAAACAGGACGGAACGCTGCAGAAGCAGGTTTATACGCTGCCTTTCAAAAAGCGAAGTACTTTTTGGAAATATTTTATTGTCAACAGAACAGGGCATGAGTTTGAAAACCCTGAAATCAAGGGATATAGCATCGATCTCCTGGAGCATTACCCCGATGATTATTACGTGCGTGTTGCAGATCGGCATATTCCACCGGAAATCAGGGGATTCACCAGGATCAATTCCGGAGAGTATCCTGACAACTACAACATATTTGTTTCCAATCAACAAATACCGCTTTCAGAGCAAGGCGTACGTTCGCTGTATCTCAAAAAAAAGGTCAACTCTTCAAAAAGAGTGGTGTTGAAATCGATGGCCAATCCGGGTATTCAAGCATTAAAAAAGGAGAGAGAGGAAAAGGACAAATACTATTCAGAAGTGTATGTATACCTATAACCTGTATTTCTCATAAAAATGAATATAAATTTCTCATAATGCTATGATTTACAGTGAGTTGCATTGATTTTAAAACTGAACATGCTATAACAGTTTGTAGCGGGCTACGAAATTGTCCCGTCTGCTACGTTAAAGAGGGTAATCGCGCACTCAACGTATCAATATACGTTTCGCTTGCGATTACCACTTCGCCTTGCATACGAACCAATTTCTTGGTGAGAAATGCAGGCTAACGCTAACAATTAAGGATACGATACAATGGCAAATAATTATAAAACACCGGATGTATATGTAAAGGAGATATCGATATTTCCTCCTTCGGTCGCGGAAGTCGAGACCGCCGTACCCGCTTTTATTGGGTATACCCAGATGGCCAGGGAAAAAAATGCCGGAGATCTGCATCTTGTTCCCTTTAAAATAAGTTCCATGGTCGATTACGTGGAAAAGTTTGGGGGGGCACCGCCCGTTAATGTGAAATCAGTCAATCTCAATGGCGACAACTCGGTCATGAATTACGAGATTGAAGATAACTACCTGATGTACGATTCGCTGCGTCTCTTTTTTAACAATGGTGGAGGGGACTGCTATGTCGTTTCGATCGGTTACTTCAACGGGGGCGCTGTTGCATCGGATTTCGAAAAGGGAATTGATGCGGTTGAAAAGTTTGATGAGCCCACGCTGTTTGTATTTCCGGATGCGGTTAAACTCTCGAAGTTGGATCTGGGGGCGTTGCAGGGAAGAGCGTTGGCACAGTGTGAAAAGCTGAAAGACCGATTCGTCATTTGTGACGTTAAAGACCAGGACGGGATCGATACCGATGCCGGTGATTTTCGCCAAAATATAGGCAGCAAAAATTTGAAATACGGCGCTGCCTACTATCCCTTTGTTAAAGCCAACCTGGGACGCGACCTAAGGTACCGGGCTCTGCTTGAGTTCGATGGCCAAAAGGTCGTTAACAAGGTAAAGAAATATTCATCCGCGGTTAACTGGAAAAATATGACCGATGATGCGGATGTAAAGACCCTGGTCGACGAATTGAATAACCTGGTTCTCAGTGCCAAAACGCTGGAAAGCGAACTCAGTACATTTAAGCAATCCAAAACCATTGACACGCTTGCGGAAGGCTACGAACAGGCTATAACGGCGTTCAAGACCAAAGTTACCGAAGGAGAGACCGCTTCCAACGTTCGCCCCGATTTTCTGGATGCGGTGGACTACGTCTACGAAGTTGCCCATACGTTTTTGGATCAACCGATCAAGGACGGGGCGGAATCGATTAAAGCGCCCCTGCTCTCCTATATGCAAAGCCTGGTGACAGGCAGCATGAAGCCCGAGATTGAAAAACTGGTGGCCCTCGACAATAGTGCATCCTCTCTTATCCACAGTGATTTTCCTCGCTGGGATGATCTGACGTGGGAATATTCCGGCTGGGCGGGCAGTTTTGACGGGACCCCCACCAACGACGGGGCTTTCCCGACCGACGGGTCCGATTCGGAGAAGATAAAGCAGAATATGCTGGCCATTGAGCCGCTGGTCACGGAGGTCTTTTACAGCATAACAAGTGCGGTGCACGATGTCCTGGAAGAGGTCAACACGCAGGAACAACAGAAGGAAACCAGCCTGAAACTGCAGTTGCCGACCCTGAAGAATGTATTTACGACGTTGAACCAGGATTCAGCCCTGCTGCCGCCGAGTGGGGGTGTTGCCGGTATCTATGCCGACGTTGACAGAAAGCGCGGGGTATGGAAAGCCCCGGCAAATGTGAGTCTTTCAAGCGTAATCGGACTGAACAGAAAGATTGACCATTTTGACCAGGAGGATCTCAATGTGGATGTCACCGCCGGTAAATCCATCAATGCGTTACGAACATTTACCGGGAAAGGTCACATGGTTTGGGGGGCGCGAACCCTGGCGGGCAACGACAACGAGTGGAGGTACGTGCCGGTCCGCCGCTTTTTCAACATGGTGGAGGAGTCGATCAAAAAGTCGACCTACTGGGCGGTTTTTGAGCCCAACGACGCCAACACCTGGGTAAAAGTTCGGTCAATGATCGAGAACTACCTGACCCTGAAATGGAGAGAGGGCGCACTGTTCGGGGCCAAGCCGGACCAGGCGTTCTTTGTAAAGGTTGGGCTCGGCTTGACCATGACCCAGCTCGATATCGACGAGGGGAGAATGATTGTGGAGATCGGGATGGCGGTCGTCCGGCCAGCCGAGTTTATCATCCTGCGATTCTCTCACAAGATGTTGGAATCCTGAAAAGACAATACCACTAATATCTAATGTAATTAGGAATTCATTATGGCTTATCCATCACCAGTATTTCATTTTAGCGTAGATTGGGGAGGCGAAAGCGTCAGCTTTTCCGAAGTATCCGGACTCAATATAGAATCCCAGGTCATTGAGTACAGGGATGGCGCAAATCCGGAGTTTACAGCCCAAAAAATGCCGGGACTCCAAAAGTTTGGCAACATCACGCTGAAGCGGGGCATCTTTGAGGGCGACAACGAGTTCTTTGAGTGGCTGAATACCACGAACCTGAATACCGTGGAGCGACGCGACCTGATCATCAAGCTGCTGAACGAAGAGCACGTACCGCTTATGACCTGGACCGTTAAAAATGCGTTCCCGGTCAAGATCGAAGGTCCGGGATTGAATGCCACGGGTAATGAGGTGGCTATTGAGACGCTCGAAATTGCCCATGAGGGACTCAGTATTGAAAATGAATAGTATCAAACATTAAACCCCAATGGAATATCCGGCAGTAGGCTTCCACTTTAAGGTGGAATTTTCAGGACTGGATGGTGCCACGGACAACGATATCCGTTTCCAGGAGGTCTCGGGTTTAACCGCGGAAATAGGGACGGAGGAGTTAAGGGAGGGCGGTGAAAATCGTTTTGCCCACCGACTTCCCCAACCCGCAAAATACCAAAACCTGGTACTGAAGCGGGGACTGTTAACAGGCACGGCGTTGATACAGTGGTTTCGGGATGCGATCGAACATTTCAGTTTTGATCCCCTGGTCGTAAACGTTTCGCTGCTTAATGAACAAGGTAACACACTTATCAACTGGAATTTTACAGGGGCATACCCGGTAAAGTGGGCGGTATCCAACCTGGACGCCCAGAAAAATGAGGTTGTCATCGATACCATCGAGCTGGCGTACCAGTATTTCACGAAAGTGGTGCCGGAAAACAAAGAATAAAAGGGACCTTTGCAGAACCAAGCAGTCATCCTGAACGGAGTGAAGGATCTCCCTTTCAACGGCTACAACCGGACAAGGGAGACCCTTCGACAAGCTCAGAATGACGTAATCGAGGATTTTGCAAAGCCCAATTAAAAAATGATTTGATATGCCTATAGAAATCAGGGAACTGGTCATTAAAGCCGTGATTGATGAAGAGGGGCAGCCTGACGCCCGCAGGGCCGAAAACCGGGATAAACAGAGACAGCAGATTATCCGGGAATCGGTGGAACAGGTCCTGGAAATATTTGAGAAAAGGAGGGAGCGATAATGGCTGCCGAGGAAAGCAACACCGGTGAATTGAAAAAGCTGAAGATAAAGTCTTTTAAGGATGCCGAATACAACCAGGAGGACGATGAATTTTCCGTGACCTACAATCCGCAGGAATATTCTGTCAAATATGAAATTGAAAGCGATAGCTCGCAGGGCATCGGGACCACGGGAACCGCGCATACATTTAAAAAGATCAGGCCGCAGGATCTTACCCTCGATTTTACACTGGACGGTACCGGGGTCACGACGGGAGAAAAGGTGGACGTACCCGACAAGATCCGGGAGTTTTTGACGGTTACCTATGAATTTAAGGGAGATGAGCACCGCCCCCGCTATTTGATGGTACTCTGGGGGACCCTCATCTTCAAGTGCATCCTCAAATCTTCGTCCGTCAAATACACGATGTTCAGCAACGATGGCAAGCCGTTGCGAGCCAAGATTAATGCGACATTCAACGGCTTTATCGAGGATAATTTGCGGGCCGCCAAAGAGGATAAGAGTTCTCCCGATTTGACGCACCACCGGGTGGTAAATGATGGAGACAGCCTTCCCCTGATGTGTTATCGGATCTACGGGGACTCCAGGTACTACCTTAAGGTGGCGGAGAAAAACAACCTGCAGAATTTCAGAAAACTGGAGTCCGGCACCATCCTTTCCTTTCCACCACTGGGAGAATAAACCATGGCAACACCACGTCAAACCATACCGTCTGACCGCCCCACCGATCTGCCGACATTTACCATACTGTCGGCCGGGCAGGAATTGCCCGACAGGTATCATCTGTTTTCAATTACGGTCTCCAAGAAGCTCAATCGCATTTCGTATGCCCAACTGGTGCTGAAAGATGGCAGTCCCTCTGAAGAGGATTTCCCACTCAGCAATACCGACTTGTTTAAACCGGGTCGGGAGATCGAAGTGAGAGCCGGTTACCACAGGGAGGAGGCGACCATTTTTAAAGGCTTGGTGATTAAGCATGGGATCAAATCCAGGAACGGTCAGCCATCAATGCTATCGGTTGAATGCAAGGATCCGGCAGTTAAAATGACGGCCGGAAGAAAGAACCGTTATTATACCGAAATGACTGACAGCGATATTATTGAGGAGCTGGTCGGCCAGTACGGGTTACAACCGGATATAGAATCTGCCAGTCAAACTCATAAAGAGCTGGTTCAGTATTATGCCACGGATTGGGATTTTGTCGTTTCCCGGGCGGAAATGAACAGTCAGGCGGTATTGCCGGATGACGGTAAGTTAACTATTAAAAAGCCCACTATTACAGACCCGGTTGTAGCCCTTGCCTATGGGGCCACAATTTTTGACCTGGAAGCTGAGATGGATGCCAGGGACCAGTTCAAAGCAGTCAAAACCTCTTCATGGGATTATACCGCCCAGGAAAAGATAGACACGGATGGAGAAGATCCGGGCTTTCAACAGGCGGGAAATATTGGTGAAGCAGAGCTTTCGGAGGTTATTGGACTGGAGGAGCTCTCGTTACGCCACAGTGGACAGGTATTGGATACCGAACTCCAGGCCTGGGCCGACGCTGCCATGCTTAAAAGCAGACTGGCCAAAATCCGGGGGCGCGTCCGTTGCCCGGGAATAGCCGGGATCAAGCCGTTTGACACTATCGAGCTGACCGGCATCGGAGAGCGGTTTAGCGGCAACGTGTTTGTTTCCGGCGTGAGGCAGCATTATTCGACCGAACGGTGGGTGACGGATATCGAATTTGGGCTCTCGCCCCGCTGGTTTTACAAGGAAGATGATATTGTCGAAGTAGCGGCATCAGGGTTGCTGCCCGCCGTCAACGGGTTGCAGGTGGGTCTCGTAACACAGCTGCAGGGCGATCCGGAGGGGGAGCACCGAATACTGGTTAAGTTGCCGATGGTGGATATGGAACATGAGGGGACCTGGGCGCGTATCTCCACCCTTGATGCCGGCGACAGCCGCGGGTCCTTCTTTCGACCGGAGATAGGTGATGAGGTGCTGGTGGGATTTATAAATGGCGATCCCCGCGATGCGGTGGTCCTGGGCATGATGAACAGCAGCGCCAAGCCGCCCCCCGCCGATGCAAGCGATGACAACCATGAAAAAGGGTTCGTAACCCGCGAGCAACTGCGGTTTTGGCTCAATGATGACAAAAAGAGCATCGAACTGGAGACGCCCAACGGTAATAAGATCACCCTGAGCGACGATGAGGGAAGTATCAAATTGGAGGATGAAAATCAGAATAGCATTCTTATGAACTCGGATGGGATCACGCTGGAGAGTGCGGGAGACGTGGTATTGAAAGCGGGTGGGAATATAAAAGTAGAAGGAACGAAGATTGAACAGAAAGCGAAGGCGCAGTTCAAGGCGGAAGGAAGCGCCGGTGCTGAACTTACCAGCAGCGCGTCGGTTAAAGTTCAGGGCGCGATTGTACAGATAAACTAGCCCGGATTTCTCACGAGTATTTTGGATAAACATCTTCTGCAAGACAAACGGTAGCATTCTTCGGCAGAAGGTTTAATCAAACAAAAAGGAGATGATATGCCGGCAGCAGCGAGAGTCACAGATATAACGAGTCACGGGGGGATCATAACCGGACCTGGCGTTCCGACGGTACTAATCGGGGGGATGCCGGCCGCCGTAGCCACAGATATGCATTCCTGTGCCATACCTCCGCCGCATCCGCCGGTAACCCCGTTTCCAATGGGAAGCACCACCGTTTTTATCGGGGGTAAACCGGCGCTGAGAGTAGGCGATGTGTGCGGGTGTGGGGCCGGTGCAGTCATTGGTGAACCAACAGTAATAATAGGATAGACGATTATGGATGAAGGCAGATCATTTTTGGGAAGAGGCTGGGGCTTTCCGCCTGCCTTTGTCAGGGGAAGCAGGAGCGTGGACATGACGCAGGGAGCCGAGGATATTAATCTCAGCCTCACGATCCTGTTTACCACTATGACAGGCGAACGGGTGATGCAGCCAAGGTATGGATGTGACCTGTCACAGTTCCAGTTTGAGCCCATCGACACCACCATGATCACCTATATGACCGAGGTAGTCCGGGACGCGATACTGTACTTTGAGCCGCGCATTCGACTAATCGACCTGACTCTCGTGCCTTTTCAACATGAGGGGCGGATCGATATTACCCTGGAATACGAGATCAAGAAAACAAACTCACGGTTCAACTATGTCTTTCCTTTTTACAAGGAGGAAGGATCAAATATTGACTAATGCCTGAAAACAGCTGTACATATCGAAATCCACTGGTTCGAGACGGTGTCAGCCAGTCCAGGCGAATGCCTGAAGCGCTTGATCCGGCCTATGCAAAAGTCGATGAGCGCTCGCTCGCTGATTTGCTCGAATTTGTGGTCCGCTATGCTGAAGAGCTCCAGTACTACCAACCGGACAACATCCCTTCCGGCGACTGGCGTCCCTTTTTTTCAGGAGATATCACCTCCGTAATCGCCCTGTTGACAGTCGAGGATCCTACCGCGTTCAATCCCTGTATAGAGAAGATAGAGAAGGTGATATTTGACGATGACACTACCTATCAGAACGTTCGCCGGGCCTTCAAGACGCTGTTTGATATTATCGGGACGCTTGCCGTGCAGCTCGATTCCTGGTATGGAAAAGTCCCGGCCGAATACCAGTTCCAGGAACACCTTCACGTTTTGATAACGTCACAACTCCGCACCGAACTGGAAAAATGTATCGGGTATTACAAAGGGGCCTTGTCGGGTACGAACCTTGTAGACAAGGAATACCTGGATGAGGGGGATTTCTGCAATACATCCATCGAGCATTTTACCGGGCTTGAAACAGGGGAGTTGCAGGAGGTGTGGATCGGTGAAACCGAAGAAACGGGCAATACGGAGAACTGGGCCACATTTTACACTTCGGTTGAAGAAAACGACACTATCTATTTACCTCCCGGCGGTACGATTAAACAGCGGGTTCGGTCCGGGTTCCCACCCGTCAAAAAAGTGGCCGCATCTTTTATCACCGCCCTTAAGAGAACCCGTGAAAGGTCGCCCGGTTTTATCGAGGAGACCCTGACGAGGTTTTCCGGTCATGAGCCTCAGATGGGGCTGATGCTCACGTTTTTAAAGCTGTTCCGCCATGCACAGGACCACATCAACACATTAACCGGCAAACACCTTGATTTTTACTACGAAGAGGTGCTAAAGCTGGATCGAAAGGAAGCCGTACCCGACCGTGTGGATCTGCTTGTTGAACTGGCAAAGCATGTGGACACATACAAACTGGAGTCCGGTACGCTGTTTAAAGCCGGTAAAGATGCCAAGGGCAAAGATGTGTTCTACAAGTCTCTTTCCGAGGTTGTCCTGAACAAAGCGAGCGTTGTAGCCCTGAAATCGGTTTATGTCGACAAGGAGGACCAGTACCGGGTGTATGAAAAATCAATCGCCAATTCGAAAGAGGGAACCGGCACCCCGTTGGATAATCCCCCGGCGGGGTGGAAGGCGTTTGGTGAATCCCAACGGGCAGAGCGTCCCGACGGGAGTTTTGAATACCTGGCTGGCGACGAGGCCACCATGCAGTTCTCGGAGGTGGGATTTTCCATTTCTTCTCCCATCCTGCACCTTTCTGAAGGTACGCGGACCATCACGCTTGAGATACTCTGCAACCAGTCCCCGAAACTGGATAAGTCCACCAGGGATCGGCTGTTTCGCTGTTTTGTCACAACCGAGAAAGAGTGGCTGGACCTGGAGGGTATAGAGGGGGCACAGGTATCACTTGAATCCGACACATCCGAAGAAGGCCCCATGTTAAAGTTAGAGATCACCCTTCCCCGAAGTGTATCCCCTGTTACAGGATATGAGAAGGAAATGCACGGCGGTGAATACCAAACGGAGTGGCCCGTACTGAAGCTGGTGTTGAATCAAAATTTGGATCCGGGGAAGTACGGGTATGCCACGTTGAAAAATATCACCGTCCAACAAGTAAATATTACAGTGGAGGTGCAGGGGATGAAGAGTCTCGTACTCCAAAATGAGCTCGGTATCCTGGATCCCTCAAAGCCGTTTCAGCCGTTTGGCCCTTCACCTTCGATAGGGTCGGCATTCTTGATCGGAAGTACGGAAGTTTTTCAGAAAAAACTGGACTCGGTCACATTACATGTTCAGTGGCATGAATGGCCGGAAGCAAAGCTGGAAGATCACTACAATTATTCCACGGGTGGGGAAACAGGAATGGTTAACCCGGTTACCGGGTATTCCCCCGCCAACAGCAGCTTTAAGGCAAACTTGCAAATTTTAAGGGAGGGTGCCTGGAAACCGGAAGCACCTCAGCGCTATGAAAAAACGCTTTTCCCATCAAATTTCACAGAATCACCGACGTCAATTTCGGCCAATTCCGGTAATGAACCTGAAATACAGATGGAACCGGATGCCGGCCTGGGGCCGATCGACCAATTTGATGTCTCGTTGAAAAGAGGGTTTATACGACTTGTACTGAGTGCACCGCAACAAGCCTTTGGGCACAAACTGTACCCCACTCTGCTTACACAGCAGGTTATAAACGAAAAGACTGTGCTCCCCCGTGAACCCTATACTCCTAAAATCAGCTCAATAGAACTGGATTACAAGGCCCGGGCTACTGTGGAGCCCCGAAATACGGCCGGCTTTGAAAAGCGAACGAGTTATCTTTTTCACAATTATCCCTTCGGAGAGAAAGAAGTCCATTCAGCACTGACCACCACCGGCGATACCATTCCCCTGCTGCCGCGATTCAGCCACGCTGAGGGCGGTGGGATCAACTGGCATGACGGGGAGTTTTTTGTTGGAATTTCCGGGCTAAAACCACCACAGCAACTATCACTTTTATTCAGAGTTGCCGAGGGCAGCGCCGATCCTTCTCTCGACAAGCTGACACTAAAATGGTTTTACCTTGCCGGCAATCATTGGGAGGTATTCCAGCCGGAAGAACTGGTCCGTGATTCAACGAACGACTTCCTGACCACCGGTATCGTGCGAATCAATATCCCGAAGCAGGCCACCAACAATTCGACCTTGTTTCCCGGAGCGCACTACTGGATAAAAGCCGCGGTTTCCGGTAACCCCGATGCGGTATGTCGCCTGGTGGATGTACGGGCCCAGGCGATTACGGCCGAATTTGTCGACCACGATAACGATCCAAACTTTTTGGACACCACCCTCAAGGCCGGGACGATCAGCAAGCTGAAGACCAAGCGCTCGGAAATAAAGAAGATACAGCAACCGTACGCATCCGAGGGCGGGAAAATACCCGAACAGGATATCGAATTTTACCGCCGGGTTAGCGAGCGTTTGAGACACAAGGAAAGAGGCGTGTCAATCTGGGATTACGAGCGGCTGGTGATGGAGCATTTCCCGGAAGTCTACAAGGCCAAATGTGTCAACCACAGCACCTACAATTATGATTTGAACGGCGGGAAAGTTACGGCTGAATTTGCACCGGGATATGTAACGCTGGTAGTGGTACCCGACTTGAAGAACAAAAATGCGGTAGAACCCCTCAAACCCCGGCTCAGCCTGAATGTGCGGGACAAGATCGAGAAATTTATATCCGCAAAAATATCGGCGTTTGCCGCTCAAAAGTTGAAAGTGATCAATCCCCTTTTTGAACAGGTCCAGGTCGAGTGTTACGTAAATTTGGTTGATGAGGTGGATGAAGGACACTACCGGCAAAAACTGGTGGACGAGATCGCCCGCTTCCTGTCGCCCTGGGCTTTTGGGGAGGGCAAAGATATCGCGTTCGGGGGTGGTACCCACAAGTCACTGATTCTCAATTTTGTGGAGGAACGCCCGTATGTGAGGTATGTCACCGATTTCAAAATGCACCATTTTGTGGAAGACACCCTCAAAAACCGGGATCTGGAGCGGATAACCGTTACCACAGCCCGTTCTATTTTGGTCTCACACAAACTGCACATAATCAACGAGCACTCTACCTGCACGATTGTATGAATGACTCTATCACCATACCGAAAAATCCGGATCTGGCTCCCAGCCAGGATTACGCTTTTCTGCGAGAACAGGGAATGAAACATATTGAGCAGCTCTCGGGCAGTTTGTGGACCGACTATAATATTCATGACCCCGGCATCACCCTCCTGGAACTCCTGTACTATGCTATTACCGACCTGGGATACCGGACGTCTTATGATATCGGAGATCTGCTGGCCGACCAGTCGGCACCTGGTCCCAAACAGGAGGACCATTTCCATACGGCGCGCGAAATATTAACCTCCAAACCGGTTACCCTGCAGGACTATCGCCGGATCCTGATCGATATCGAGGGTGTTAAAAACGCCTGGCTGGAACCGCTGTGGGAGACATACCCGGAACTGTACCTGAACTGTAAAAAAGGGGGATGGCAGCCGGAGGCGAACGAGCATACGAAGCGGATCAATTTGCAGGGGCTGTACCGTGTGACGCTCGAGCTCGATGAGGACGAGGAGCTCGGCGACCTGAATGATTTTGTTTTCGAGATCGATCTCTATGCCGATCCGGATGAAGAAGACCGTGACGAGCGGCTGATTATCCGGTTCCCCGACTGGAGTACCTGGTTGAACAAGGAGATCCAACCGGGAAATATCGAGGAGGTCAGCCTTGCAAGTATTGAACGTACAAGCGAGACCAGGTTTAAGGGAACGGTCCAAATCAAGGCGGGCGGGCGGAGCTACGGGGAGGAGATGACGATAAAAGCTACAGACAGGGATATCCCTCTGAAGGATGTCGAGGACCGAATTGAGGATGAATCCCTGCTTCAGCAGTACAGGGAAAAAACTGTTTCGGCTTTGCGTATCGGGAGAACAGCGTTTTACCGGCTGCATGAAAACCGGAGCCTGTGCGAAGATTTCGAAGAGTTCCGGGGACTCGACGTCGAAAAAATAAGGGTGTGTGCGGATGTAGCCCTTGATAACGATGCAGAGCTGGAACGGGTACTGGCTGAATTGTACCACCGGATCGACCACCATATTGCCCCACAGGTATATTTTTACTCCCTGAGAGAGATGATGGATATGGATATTCCAACTGACGCAATTTTTGAAGGGCCCGCTCTTGATCATGGATTTATCTCCTCCGGGGAGTTGGAGAAAGCCGAAATCAAGAAGCAGATATTCGTCTCCGACATTATTCAGATTATGATGGATGTAGAAGGTGTCAAATCCGTTGAAAATGTTCTCCTGGCTAATATTTATAAAGGAGAGACCCTCAATGACAAAATAAAATGGTGCCACACGGTCGGAGAAGGCCGGGTGCCACGCTTTAGCCCCGGGCTTTCCGATATCGACCTTTTTAAAGAGAATTTGCCATATAAACCCAATGCTGACAAGGTTGCGCGGTATGTAAAAGAGCTGGAGGAGCTGGAACGCAACAGCAAGCTTTCTGCTGACGAGGAATACGACCTTTCGATCCCAAATGGACAGAACCGGAATGTAGCGCGATTTACATCTATCCAGGAACAGCTCCCGCTGACCTACGGGGTGGGCAGTGCAGGGATACCGGGAGTCGTTACGGACAGACGGAGGGCCCAGGCCAAACAGCTGAAAGCGTATCTCACTTTATACGATCAAATGCTGGCGAATTATCTCTCTCAGCTGGCCAACTTGAAGAACCTTTTTTCATTAAGCCCCGATATCCACCAGACCTACTTTTACCAGGTGTTATATGATCTTCCCCAAAGTTTTGCCTTCCCGGAAGGCGATCCGGGGCTCGAGGTTCTTTTTAATGGCGAGGAGTCACCGCATATTTACCAGGTGATCAAAGACTTTATCCAGGAAATTTCCGGGCAAGCGGGCATAGACCTTGACGATTATAACACATTCAGATCAAAATGGGAGAAGTACAAGAAAGAGACAGGGCTCGGGGATGAATCCTCCACGCATTTTGTAAAGAAACTGGATGAAATCGTGGAGAGTAAGAAGACCTTTGAGAACCGCCGTAATCGATTCCTGGATCACCTGCTGGCCCGTTTTGGGGAATCGTTTACTGACTACGTGCTGCTGATGTTTTCCCGGCAGCCCGGGGAGCACACTGCGCCCGATCTGATCCATGATAAAATCGAATTTTTACAGGAGTATCCCGCCATTTCGAGCTCCCGGGGCAGGGGTTTTAATTACAAGGCGGAGGGCGAGGTCTGGGGCACCGAAAATGTATCGGGACTGGAAAAGCGGGCAAGCCGGCTCCTGGGTATCGAGCGCTACGATCGACGTAGGTTGAGCTGCAAAGATCCCGACGAGCTGTTTGAGATCTACCGGGATGAGGGAGGCGAATGGCGGTTCAGGCTGGTGCTTCCGGAGGATGAAATTGTACTCCGAAGTGAGGGATACACCCGCAGGGAGAATTGTGAAAAAGGTATTGAGGCGGTCAAAATAGCAGGTGTCGACTTCGAAAACTATGAGCTATCGGAGGCCTCGGACGGCCGGTATTACTTCAATTTGATCGGGAAGAATGGAGAAATAATTGGCACCGGCATTTTGTACGAAGGAGAGAAGGAACGGGACCGCATTGTAGCCGTGATGATTGCGGCGCTGTCAGGGAAATGCAACAGGGAGGGCTTTCACCTGATAGAGCATATCCTGTTGAGGCCCGAAGAGAAGGATGATCCAAAGCTCCCCGCGTGCGTCCAAAAGAACTGCAACGATTGCCCGGGATACCTGGATCCATACTCGTTCAGGGTTTCGCTCATCGTACCCTATTGGCCCGACCGGTTTGACGATATGGCGTTCAGGCGGTTCCTGGAAAAGACAATCAGAATGGAAGCCCCGGCCCATGTACATCTGAAAATCTGCTGGGCCGATCAAAAAGATATGAAGGATTTTGAGCCGGTATATAGAGACTGGCTTGAAACAAAGGCAAAGCCCACCCCGGATCCCGGGGAACTCAGGGACAAGCTGGGAAAGCTGATTGAGGTTATGAGACAAATTCGAAGCGTATATCCCGTTGCCACCCTGCACGATTACAGGGAAGACAGCGATGATAACCCGATGTTGCTTGATAATACCGTTTTAGGAACATTTAACCCGGAGTAATATGAATACGCACAAGCGATTTTTCCCGATTTTTGAAGAGGACCAGGTCCTTAGCGCCCACCACCTTAATGAGCTCAGAACGTACCTGGACGAGCAGGACAGGATGACCCGCAGCCACCTTGTCGGCATCGGCATTGTCTGTGGGTTGGAAGTACAACACCCGGCTTCCGACACCATTTTATTGACGGAAGGAGTGGGGGTGACCTCCCGGGGGTACCTGGTCGGAATCGGGGAAAGCGAATGCAGGTTTATCAAGCGATACACCGACAAGAAGATGACGGGAGCAGGCGACGGGGATGGGGAAACCGCGGGGAGATATCCCCCCTTTCTTAATCCGGATACGGGCAGGCAGATTAATCTCTGGGAGCTGCTTACCAGTGAAGAAAAACAAAAGGTTGAAGAGACCGAGACATGTTACCCCCTGGACTGGGATGATGGTATAACAATTGAGGAGGGAGAAACCTCATTTACGCTCGATTTTTCTGAATACTGTATCCTGCTATACCAGGAGATAGAGGATGTAGATACCGACGACTGCTGCGGTGACGATTGTGATGAAGAGGGAATCCGCCGGGAGTTTGCCGTGCGCAAGCTTCTGGTTGAAAAAAAGGACCTGGTGCGAATGATCAGCCGGGATGAATCGACCTCGGAAGATGAGCTCCGGAATCGTGCCAATATCTGCTCTAACCTGGATCACTTATGTATCGAGCGGCCGGGGTATTACAGGGATAAAGATCTCTCGCTCGATCACTACGTTCAGTACCAGCAGCTGGTATCGGATTACCTGCCGATTATTCAACAGGCCTCCGTTCGGGTGGGACAGGCCCTGGCAAAAAGCTACGGGTTCTTTAAACCGCTGCTGGAAGATCACTACCCGGAATCTCCTTTTCCCGGTTTTGATGAAGGAGATTACGAGCAGAACGGGCTTTACAAGCTGATCAAACATCGCCTCAGCGGTTCACCCTATGCAATTCAATACGCCTACGATTTTTTGAAAGATTTAGCCGGCGCCTGCGACGAGTTTCGCGATACCGCCTGCGAAGTGACCTCCGCCTGCTGCCCGAATCCCCTGTTATTTGAACGCCATCTTATGCTGGGGCCGGCCCAACCCGAACAAAGGGATCAACGGACCCCCTTTCGCCACTACTTCCAGCCGAGTCCCGTATTGAATGATCAGAAAGACAAGCGTAGTAAAGTGCTGCTTTTATTTGAGCGCATGGATCACATGGTTCAGGGATTTGATGTTCAGCCGGTTCCGGGTACGGATACAGAAATCCGGATCACACCGGATAGAACGGCAGAATACCCGTTGAGCAAGCGCTCCATTCCCTATTACTACAACATCAAAAAAAATGTGGATTTGGTAAAAAAGTGGAGTTACCGCAAGACAAAAATATTCAAATCAAATCGCATCCCATCCTACCACTCCGAGGCGTATAATGAGGGACAACATCGGGACAACTGTACCGTCGAGGCGCTTCTGCATTCAAATATGCAGTATCAAAATTTCCGGGTAGAGGGACATATAGGCAAACCGTATGAACAGGCCGTTGACGAAATCGACAGCATGCGGGAACGGTTCAGCCTGCCGATCAAAGTCGTTGGAGTAAAGCTTGGCCGGCGGTTTGACAACACCAAACTTACCTTCGAGTGCCGGTTCAGGGATTTAGAGAATCTTTATGAAACCTTCAGTACCGAGCTGCGGTTCCTGCTGGACGAGGAGATGCAGTTTTTCCGCGGGTTGGAGGTAAAGAAAAAAACGCTGGAGACACAGAAAACAGCCGAAGAAAAGATCGCCGGTGAGATGGTTGAAAAGAGGGCCGGTACAAGCGCGGAAACAGGGAGAAAAGAGATAGACGATTACTGGAAGCGGAAAGAGGAAGAGGGCAAGAAGGAAACGCTGCTCAGGCAAAAAATTGGGAAGATGTCTACCTATTATTCTCCCATCACGGGCACATATACGTATCCCGAAACAAAAGAGGGCACATTCGGCTACTATTATGACGCGATGGTTTCGGAGAGCGGCAAGGGCCAAAGTTACCTGGATGTCATTCTGAATTATGATCCCGCCCTTATTGACCTGAATCTGAATGAGTGGGTTTTCCTGATGTTGAAACCGGCCCAGCTTGCCAATAATATTCAGCAGGTCCTGAACAAAATACCTCCCCGGCTGGAAAATCTCGATATCACAGAGCTGGAGGGGAGCTTTGACACGCTGATTCAGACAGCGGTTGATTACAAGCAGTTGCTCAAAGAAAAAGAAGACAGTGGGGAGAAATTGGACGGGCGCGAGCAAATAATACTCTTCCGGCTTGACAAGCTGATTTACAGCTGCAGTATAAAGAAGATGAAAAAGCTCTATTTGCTTTACCAGGAACGCGTCGATGAATTTAAAAAGCTGAATCTTTTCTCCAATTTTGCCGCCCGCCATTCCGGGTTGGAGCATATGGCCGGGGTGCCCCGGGGCGGCACCTTTGTGCTGGTCTATATAGATCGAAATGAAGCAGGACCACTCATCCGCCGGGATGTTACCGGGGCTGTCGCCCTGGCCGCCGAAGAAGTGGGTGCTGCTGGTTTTGCACCTCCCACAGAGGTAAAAGAGGAATCGGGAGGCGGAGCAAAAAGATCCTATTCTGATTACGAAAAAAGTAAACTGTTGGAATATTATGACGCCGTTCTGAAAGAATTTAGTGAAGTGGCGTCGGAAAAAGAGATCAATATTGAAAGGGAAAAGATCAGGGAGATTGAAGAGGGCGTGTTGGAACGCATTGAACGACTGCCCGGCTTTATTCCCAGGGATATTCCCCCGGATAACGTGGTGGTAGCCGACTTCGCGCTTCCCTATCTTTGCAAAAACGACTGCCCGGAGCTGGCCACCATGGTAATTTCACAAATCAATTTTTCACTTTCGGAAAGTCGATTTTGCAAAGACGATAAATCTAAATATCCATTTGTTACGGATCCGGCGGGTGGAGTGGTGGAGGGCTCAGCCGGTGGCGTTACCAAAGAGGGCAACACCTGGTATTTCCAGCCTTCCGAATCCAATCCGTCTGCCGAGGATGTTCAATTCACCTACAGGGTCAACAGTCGTACCGTGGTGTTTAACGCCAAAGTGTTCGATCCCCGGGCTGACTTCAGTTTTGAAGTCAGTCAGTTGGATGACGGGAGTGTTGAGGTATCCTTTTACAATAATTCCGGGGGCGCACAGAGTTACGAGTGGGATTTTGGAGATGGGGCCAGCTCTACCCAGTCCGACCCGGTGCATATTTACCGGGACTATGACCAGGATCAGGCAATTGTGACCCTGACGGCCTGGAAACAGGAGTGTTCGGATGCCGTCAGCAAGAGTGTAGAGATCCCCCGGCACATAGAGACGGAATTCGACCTGCAGCCGAGCAAGGAATTTGGCGAAAAAACCTATTGTAATACGGACGACAGGCTTTACCTGTTTAAGACGAAGCCCGCTGGAGAAGAGATTGCCGGCGATGATGTTTCCGGAGTACAAAAGCAGGATAACAAACAGTTTTTTGTTCCCAAGGGATATGCTCCCGGGGAGTATACCTTCAAATACCTTGATGCGTCTATCGAGGTCAAAATCCTGGAAGGGCCCGCAGCCGGTTTCGAGTCGGAAGTTTTAGACCTGGGGATCAGGGCTACCCGGATGAAGTTCCACTATACTGGTAAGGGCGATATCAAAACATATCTATGGGTCTTTGACGGCACAAGATACAGGGAAGAGTCGCCGGAGCACACGTTCCTGAATACCGGCGGTAAACACCGCGTGGTGCTTCATGTTATCTCAGAAAACGGCTGCCCGGCAGAAGTTGACCAGTTGATTGAAGTACCTTTTGAGGAAGAACAGCCCGGGCCGTCAGATCGTCTGACCACCGGTTTTGATAACCGTTTGACGAGACTCGAGAACTACAGCAACCCGGAGATGGACCGGGAGCTTTTTGGCGGCGAAAATATCATCCTGAAACGAGCCAGGGACTACATGGTAAACATCAGGGATGAGCTGAAAAGCGGGGAGGAGCGAAAAAAATATGAGGAGGGCAAAAAGAATGCAGAGATCGCAGGGGCCTACTCCTCGATGCTTTCGGAGGCCACCGAACTCATCACCGAAAAGGCGGCCGATGCCAGCGACGAGGAAAAGACCTATATGTATGGCATATATGACCAGCAGGTGACCCAGCTTATGGAGCTGGCTGTCAACCAAAAGAAAGATATAGCGACCAACAGCAAGATGGGGCAGCTTTTAAAGTCTGTATCGAACCAGGTTGAAACCCTGAAGAATGCAGGCCTGGAGATGGACCCCCGGAAGTCGCTTTCGAAATCGATCAGTGAAATAAAAGCCGTGGCCGAGCGAACGGGCAAAAGGAATCTGGCTGGTTTGCTTGCAAATCTTGAAGACACCGTTGCGAAATAAGAGCGATGGAAATACCGAGGGAACATATCATAGACAAACTCCGGGTTGAACTTTCGGTTCAAAGCCCGGACCGCGCTCATGAAATCCAGGACCGGGTGAGCAGGCTGGTTCAGACTAAACTGAAACCGGTGCTGGAAGCGCTTTTCCAGGAGTTGGCCGGTGACCGCTGGATTGTACTGGATCACCTGGAGCTGGACCTGGAAACGCTGGCGTACCCATCGCTGGAAGATGAGCTGGTGAGCAGGGTGCAAGCTAAATTACGGGAAAAATTAGCGGAATATACCGGCAATGACCTGGACCGTCAGGCAGAAAGGGAGCGGTGGAAGAGCCGCGAGGAGCTTTATCTGGAGATCTTTTTCTATTACATGCGTAGCGGGCGTTATCCGTGGTTTGTGGGCCAAGGCATGCTGGAGGGACCGCTGAAGGATCCGGAATCACTATTCCTTTATCTGCTCGAAAATACCTGTGAAAAAGTCAAAAAAGAGATGGTCGAGGCGATAGCTGACCCAAGAACCAGGAAGCGCGTTGCGATTCAGTTTGGAGATGATTCGATATCTAAGATTGCCGGTTTTGTGAATCCAATGCTGCAATCTGCTACGAGGGAAGTTATGGAACTGATTGGGTTCTTAAGTCGAGAAAAAATATGGAGATTCTCACCATCTCCAGAAAGTCGCCGAACGGTCCGGGAATACTTGCTGCAAAATGTTGTTCAATTCAAACGACAAACCGCCCGGATGGAGGTATCGCAGCGGCTTTTTGCCTCGATATTGGAAGAAATGAGCAACGAGCATTCCGAATCGCTGGCATCGGCCTATAGAAAAGTACTCAGACGACTCAAGCGCAGAATGATCGAAGGAGTTCCTGTCCGAAGTGCATTGGAACAGTCCTGGTTGGGTCGCCTGGTATTGAAGGATATTGCGACAGAGCAATTCCGCCAATTCCTTGTCGATATGAATACTGATAATCGCGTCAAGCGTTCCGCTGGAGGCATCCTGTATGTAGAACCGGCATGGGTTGAGGAACTGGAAAGTTTGGCCACTGAAGCGGGCCTGAACGAATGGAGGGGGGAACTTCTGCGAAACGTTAAAGCGGCAGGAGATTACCGGCAGTTGTCAAGCTATTCCTCGTTGGTAAAACTGAAACAACGGCTCCGGAAAGAACTGAAGTTAATTCCCGATGCTGCGGCGGAATCGGAGAAACCGGCACAAAATATAATTGCTTCTGACCACGTGTCTGAAAAAAATGCTGAATTGGAAGTAAGGGAGTCAAATCAGCTGCAAGAGACAGAAGAATATTACATAGCCAATGCCGGGCTGGTGTTGCTCTGGCCGTATCTGGCCCGTTTTTTCCGAAAGCTGGAGCTGCTGGTGGACCGGGAGTTTATTGATGAGACGGCCCACGTCAAGGCTGTTCACCTGTTGCAATTTATGGCAACAGGATCTGATAAAAGTTATGAATACCTGATGGTGTTGAACAAGATACTGTGTGGATATCCCGTAGATCGGCCTCTCCCGTCCAAAGTTTTTTTGTCGGAATCGGAGAAAAATGAGGCCGTGGAGCTCATACAGTCTGCCATAGACCACTGGAAAGCGTTGAAAAATAGCTCTGTGGGAGGATTCCGTGAAGCTTTTTTAAAAAGGAATGGACGACTGCACCATGAGAAAGAAAAATGGTTGCTGCACGTGGAGTCGAAAACCTATGATATGCTGATCGATCGACTGCCCTGGGGAATTTCGGTCATCAGGAACCACTGGATGCCCAAACCGCTGTATGTAGAATGGAGATAGATTATGTCAAATGCCCGACACCTGTCAAAAGAGCTGGAGTGGTTTTCCAGGGTCCTGGACACCCGCATCAAGTTGTATTTCGGCAAGGAATGCCGGTATGCCGATGTGTTGGACGTTCCCCAGCCATCTTTGGATGGACCGGCTTCGAACTACTCGCGGTTCCTGGAAGAGAAAAAGATTGACTCAGCCGGGCGAATCGTGTTGTTGCTGGCGCTGATCCCCCATGTTCGTCCCCAGCTGCTCGATGTCTTTTTTACCAGGAACACGCATTTCGAACGGGGGTTCACCGAGTTCGGCGGGTTGAAAGGCGATGCTTACAGCGGTTTTATACCAACAGGTGAGACCGCCCTGTTTCTCCTGGCAGGGGCCGACCTGGAACGGCGGTTTCAGTACAGGTACCTATTGGAGAAGGACCATTTTTTTGCGAAAGAGAATATTCTGAGATTGAAGAATATTTCTGACGATGAGCCTCCGCTGAGCGGGGCACTCCTGCTGTCGGAGGAGTATGTAGTTCATTTTACTACGGGTGAGGTCAGGAAGCCGGAATTTAACGCCGACTTCCCGGCCAAAAGAATAACGACCCCTCTGAGCTGGGATGATCTTGTATTGCCCTATGAGACGGTCGACCAGATCGAGGAGGTACAGGCCTGGCTGAAACATGGGAAAACGTTGATGAATGACTGGGAACTCAAAAAGCGGGTACTGCCGGGATACAGAACCCTGTTTTATGGACCGCCCGGGACCGGTAAAACCTTGACAGCCGCCCTGCTCGGAAAATCATCTGGAATAGATGTGTATCGTGTCGATCTTTCGCTGGTGGTATCGAAATATATCGGTGAAACGGAAAAAAATCTTGCCAAGGTTTTTGACAAAGCTCAGAACAGGGACTGGATCCTGTTTTTTGACGAGGCAGATGCACTGTTCGGAAAGCGAACAGAAATTTCTGACGCCCATGACCGGTTTGCCAACCAGGAAATTTCTTACCTGCTGCAGCGGATGGAAGATTTTGAAGGTACGGTCATTTTAGCGACGAATTTCAAAAGCAATCTCGACGAGGCTTTTACACGGAGATTTCAATCGGTCATCTATTTTCCCCTGCCTGAAAAGGAGGAACGACTGCAACTGTGGAATAACGCCTTTCCCGGGTCAGCCAACCTGGATGAGGAGGTTGATTTTGGAGAGATCGCACGCAAATATGAATTGTCGGGAGGTTCCATCATGAATGCCGTTCGGTACGCCTCCCTTATGGCTCTGCATCGCAACCGTGACAAAATCCTGCAGAAAGATATCATCGAAGGTATCCGCAAGGAATATATCAAAGAAGGCAGAACACTATGATGGGATAAAAGGTGCATTCAACCAAGGCTTCCGAAACTACCAATAAGAGCACCGCCACCTCGGCTGCTGCCATTCAGCGGAAAAGTTCTGCTCCGCAGGAGAAGCTACTGCCCCAAAAAGAGGCAAATAGTCCCGGTTCGAAGACCTCCGTACTGCAGAAAAAATCCGGTTTACAGGCAGTCATTTCGGAGGGGTCAGGATCACCGGATTCAATTCCTTCTCGCAACGTTGCCCTTTCCTCCCTGATCACATCAGGTATTCAGCCGAAACTGGAGGTCGGAAGTCCCGATGACAAATTTGAGCAGGAGGCGGATGCTGCCGCGGACAAGGTGATGAGAATGCCCGGTCCGACCTCGGATAAAGAGGAGCCGCTGCCGACCCCCCCTGTGTCCCCGGGCATTTCCAGGATGCTGCAGCCCAAAGAGAAGGTTGAAAACGAGGATGAACTGGTCCAGACACTGCAGCGACAGTCTCTCAAAAACGAAGAAGACCCGATACAGCGCGCAACCCTGGGGGAAGAGGAGCCGCTCCGGCGGCAACCGGTTCCCGGGCCGGAGAAGGAAATAATGCAGACGAAGCCCGTAGAGGATCTGCCCGAGGTGCAGACCCGGACCGATGAGCAAGAAGAGCCGGTAATGCGCAAGACTGACGAGAGTGGGAGCGGGCATGTTCCGTCCAGTGTTGAAAATGTGCTGGGAAGAAGCAAGGGAGCGGGCAGTTCCCTTCCCGGACCGGTTAAAAATTACATGGAGCCCCGTTTTGGGAGCGACTTCAGCGACGTGCGCATCCATACCGGGCCGGAAGCAACCCGCATGAACAAGGCCCTGCGTGCTCAGGCCTTTACCCACGGGAATGATATCTACTTCGGGGCCAACAGGTTTAATCCCGGTACCAGTTCCGGGAAGTCGCTGATCGCCCACGAGCTCACGCACACCATTCAGCAGACCGGGGGGAGGATACAGAAGCAGGATGACGAAACTTCGGCGAGTGGCGCGGGCACTGCTGATACAGCACCGGCCGCGCGAAATACCTATACCATAGATGAAGGAGAACATCGTGGTATAGCCCTTGATACGACCGTATCGCCCCCCAGCCTCCATATTCCCGGGTTGAGTTTGCCACGCTTTAAACGAAGAAACAGGGGGAAATTTCCGCCACAACTTACCATCAACAAGTCGAGATCTGAAACCAACCAGGTCGAAAACTGGAAGTCTCATGTAGCTTCCCCGGTAGAGAGTGAAGTTTCGGAGATGGTGAATGATGCCGAAGCCCAGGGCGGAAAGACGGGAAGTGATGTGTACATGTTCAGGGCGAAACGGGATCGCAATTTCTATCTGATCGGTACAAGCGATGAACTGAAAGAGAGGGCAAAAATACCGTTCTGGGACGACAGGCCCCGTGCTGCCAGTTTCCAGGTTGATCATATTGTAGAGGATCAGCTGGGAGGGGAGGATAAGGCCTCCAACTATGAGCTCCTGGAAGCTACAGCCAATATGAGTGCCGGTTCAAAACTGGGGCACGAGATACGCCGCCGCATCCAGGCGGCAAAAAGTGAACTGCAGAAAGAGTATCCCGACCTTGCGCTTCCCGACTGGATTGTCATCAAGAGAACGTATGATGTGACTTTCACTGAATATGATTTTGGGATGAGTGATATCAGCGGAGAGCCCAACACGTTCTGGTCGGTCGGACAAATCATACGGAATGCCCACCTGGATAAACTCCGACCGCTTAAAGGTGAGGAGGTCCGCGAGATGGGTGAAGAGAGTGAGCCGTTCATCTTTACTTCACCCGGCGGAGGTCAGCGTCTGCGGATGCCCCCGGAATCGCAGCTCCCGGTGCAAAACTGGCTGCCCCGGGTAGATCTCAAGGGATATACGCTGAATACCGAACAGGGCAGGGGTACAGTGGGAGGTCATCTAAATGTAGACGCCTATAAAGCCGCAGAGGGCAGAAGGAGAGAGCAGGCCAAACCGGTCTCCGCCTCCTACCCGGATATGAACTGGACGATCACTCCCATCCCGGGGATTTATGGCGGTTATATCAATATGGATTCGGTACAGAGCTACTTCAGGGGTGGAGCTGCCGCCAGTCTTCGCCTTCCGGGCATGAGTCCCATAAGGGTTGATTCCATTGAAATTCAGCCGGGCGTGGGTATCGTGGCCAGAGGCAAGGTTTTGCCCAGCATTCCCTTCATACGTGATGCGGATATCGATATCACAATTCTGGGAAACGAAGTTATCCTCAGCAAAACGTTTGCGCTGGGTGAGATCAACGTACCCCCGCCGTTTGAGTTGACCAGCAGCACCCTCAGCATTTTTTACAGCACGGGACGTGGACTGGGCATTGAGGGAGAGACGAATTTTGGCATCCAGGGGGTGGGTGAAGGACATGTCGGGGCCGCGGCTTCAACATCGGGCGGGTTTGAGCTGGAGGGGGCGTTCAACTTTGATACTGAACTGTTTGATCCCGCCGAAATCAGTGTTGAATACAAAGAAAATACCTGGACCATCGGTGGAGAAATCGGGATTCCGGAGGGCAAGGTCAGGGGTATCAGGAGTGCCACCATACAGGCCACTTACAGCGAAAATAATTTCGAAGCGGACGGGGAGGCCGAGCTTGATATTCCCGCCATTGAACGGGGGACACTGAGCGTGCGGTACGGGGAAGCGGGATTTTCGGTCGGCGGCTCTTTCGATATCAGCCCGGATGTGCCGGGTATTCGCGGTGGCCGGGTGGAGGCGACGGTCACCAGGGAGAGCGGGCAGGAAGATTACAGCGTCTCTGTCGTGGGTACCGCAGAGCCCGACATCCCGGGCGTCGATACGACATTGTCGGTTGTCTACATCGATGGTGCCATCACTATTGAGGGCACCGCCGCCTACAGCCGCGGCATGCTCAGTGGAAATGTGTTGCTTGGGGCAACCAACCGCGCAGTAAATGAAGAGGGCCAACCGGCCGGGGAGCCTGACGACACAATGAGCGTCTATGGCGGAGGCAGTCTAACCCTGCAACTTACCCCCTGGCTTGCGGCTACTGCCGGCGTTCGCTTCCTCCCCAACGGTGAAATGGAAGTACAGGGGCGAATTGGCCTGCCCGATACCGTTGACGTTTTCCCGCGAAAAGAATTCAGGAAAAACCTGTTTACCGCCCCGACCATTGAAATCCCGTTGTTTGCCATTCCGCTGGGACCGCGAAGTATTGGACTGGTTGCCCAGATCAGGGGTGGACTGGATTTCGCCGCCGGGTTTGGCCCGGGACAGCTGCGGGAGTTGTATGCAGAGGTTACCTATAATCCTGACAGAGAAGAAGAAACCACGGTTCACGGGCGTGGACTTTTTGTGATACCGGCTGATGCAGGGCTCACGCTGAGAGGGGACCTGGGGCTCGGCGTCAGTGTCGGAATTGCCAGTCTTACCGGCGGAATTGAGTTGCAGGGTACGCTGGGGTTGCAGGGCGAAGCTTCAGCCATGGTGGATGTGAACTGGACTCCCCAGCTCGGTATAGCACTGGATGCGGAGGGTCGAGTAATGGTGAATCCCAGGTTTGCTTTTGCGGTAAATGCCTTTGCACGCGCCAGCCTGGACTTATGGCTGGTATCTGTTTCAGAAACCTGGAGGCACAACCTGGCCGGTTTCGAGTGGGGACCCGACATCCAGTTCGGTGTTGTATTTCCGATCCACTACAGGGAAGGGGAGCCGTTTGATCTGTCGCTTGACGATATCGAGGTTATTTATCCTCAGCTGGATATTCCCGAGATGGCGAAAGGGCTTGCGCTGGATATCAAAGATGACTTTTTAGATTAAATAGATTGTATTATGGATACTTCGACCGAAATAAACAACACGGGAGTCCGGCATTTTTTGAATCAACAGTTTGGAAAAGCGGAAAAATGCTACAGGGAGGCGCTGGAATTAAATCCGGAAAATGCGACCGTACTGAATAACATGGGGCTGTTATATCATCAAAAAAAGAGGTATGAAGAGGCGATTGAATATTTCGAAGAGGCGATCCGGATTAAACCTAAAGATACCTTCTACGTAAATGCTGGTAATGCAGCCGCTTGTCTGAATAGAGTGGAAGAGGCGGAATCGCGGTATCTGAAAGCGTTGGAGGCCAATTCCAATAGTGTAAGCGCCCACAAGAGCCTGGCAAAACTGTATGAGTACACCGGTGATTTCAAGAAAGCGGCTCCTCTTTGGACTGAGCTTGTCAGAATAACGGGAAAAGAGGAATTTAAAGTAGAATATGCCCAGAACCTTTTAAATCAGAAGAAATACAGCAAAGCGGTTGAAATTCTTTACAACCAGGTCTCAAAAGAAAGCAGCCGTGTTTGGTACTTAGTCGGGATTTGTGAATACCAGTTGAAAAACTATGGGTGGGCGGTATCATGCTTCAAAAAAGGGTTGGCTATTGATCCCGATGACGAAGATATACGGCACTATCTTGCAGTCACTTATGTTGCGAGGGGAGAGGCGGAAAAGGGAATTCTGCAACTCGATAAGATTCTCAGGGTGAATCCTGAAAATTATCGAATACTCACCGAAAAAGGAGTGATTTTGTTGAGTGAAAACCAGCCGTCGCGGGCCCTGGAACTGTTCGAAAAATCCCTCTCTATACATCCTGAATATGATAAGGCTAAAAAGTACAGGGATATGGCCGTGGAAATTCTGAGAGAATCTGACAAAGATGATGATGTAGAGGATGAGGATGCTAACCCGCATTTCTCACAATAATGTATGTATAAATCATGTAACCTAATGGCAGGTAGTATCTTACCCTATATTTTACCGGTCTTTTTGGTTGGCAGGGTGTAAAGCGCTGCGAGATTTGCCCTTCAGCTGCGTTAAAGGGAACATCATCTGCACAACGTACAACGCGGTACGTTTGCGGGTCATATTCCCTTTGCCTTGCTGAAGAACAAATTTCCTGGTGAGAAATACGGGCTAAATTGACCAAGTAAAATATAACAGTACCCTTTTCCCGTGGCAGAGGTGTTCGTTTTTGTGTGAACAAAAACGAACCCAAAAAATCCAGAGGCCGGACGAGTACGCCCAGATATTTCGGGCACCTAAAGTCCAGAAAATACCGGCAGCTGTTCTGTTCCCGGTAAACCACCTGGTGTGGATCAGCAATAGCCCTTTTGGTGCCTTAAGAAGAACAACATCTGGGATTCTCTGGTGAGTTTTTTTCTCATCGAAAAAAAACATTCCTTTCGGCGAAAAGAGCACAGGAGAAAGAGGATGCCGGATCACCCGGAGCAAATGGGGGGAATGGGTCCTTGGCTATAAATCCTTATATTTAATTTGTATTGGTACTCTTATACATCATCGGTACACAGTCGGTTAAAACTCGCGTCAGGAGGCCCAAAAAAGTCTAAAAAATTTCACTGATCGGGTATACGTACACCAGGTACAGGTAGAAAAATGCCAGCGATATCACGAGGATTATAATGCCCAGCACAGGTGAGGTAACCTTTATTCCCTTTGCGGAGGCTTCAAATTCAGTGGCACTACCACCTGTGGGACCAGCCCCTTCTCCCGGTCCCAATTTTATCGACTTGTAAAACTGGATACCGGAAAACCCGATCCCGGAGAGTACCAGGAAGAGGACCGACCAGAAGATCAGCTTGGTAGAGAATAACTGCCAGGCAAACACCTCTTTCCGGTGCTGGAACCCGGATACCCGGTACTCGTAGTAGGCATACATCGCCTGTTGGTACATGGCAAGAGTGGAATCGTTCAGCAACTGCTGCTGGCCGGGGGTGGGAGGAGAAATGATGGAATCGGGAATACCCTGGGCAGATGATCCCTGCATCTCCTGCTGCATCTGGTTCAGGATACGGTTGACCTGTTCCGCCTGGCCGGGCGTGGTATCACCCGCGGCGTTGTTCTGAGCTTCTGTGGGAAGAGCAACTAGTCCGACAAGGATGACGGTACAAACAGCTCGGGAAAGCGGGCGGCAGATGTGGAAAAGTATCGGCATCGGTACGGTATTATTGAGCGTCGGTCATCAGGAGCTTTTCGAGGAATGTGTAACGCAAATTTACTTTCTCATATATGGTCGTACTGTTGTTCTGTTCAAAGGTCTTGTAGTTGCTGAACGCCTCTTCATCCAGGTGCAGATCAATTCTGCTGAGCAGCTTGCTGCCCAGGTACGCGATCCAGGCATTGAGACTGGAGAGCCATTCTTCGTCGACACTGGTGGCGGCCGTGGCGGTAAATCCCGGGGGAGAGGCAGGCTCTTCGGCGCCCTGAACCTGGCTGTAAAAGAGCTGCGTGTGGGTGGTGTCGCCTGTTGCGGGATCCACCGTATACCGCTGATCCGGTGATATGATGCCCACGATGGTACCGTCAGAGTAGTGGAGCTCAATGATGCCGTCGGGGGTCACGGTTCGCCGGGTAAGCTTGACCTTGTCTTCATCCTCATCCTGGGTGACGGTGTCGACCGGCGCTATGGCGTGAAGTTCTTTTGGGATCACCGAGAGTGTTTGAGGCTGTTGAGGCTGCAACAATTGATGAGGTTGAACCAGCACCGCAGTTGGCGGCGAAAATACATATTCCACCGGCATAAAAAATTCAAAAATCAGCTGCTTTTGGGCGGCATCCACTACTTGTAGCCGAAGCTGATCGATCGTCACATTGCCTGAAGTGATGGTGAAGCGGGCTGTTGCCTCTCCCTCTCCCTGATAAATGGGAGAACCGCTGGCCGCATAGCCGGGCGTTAATTGACTGGAGGTAATGGGCCGGATAAAAATGCGTGCCCCACCTGGGTTGTCAATCTCGTAGGCAAAGGATATCGTGATCTCTTCATTAACACTGAGTTTGGAAGGGGAGGAGGGACTGATATCCGTGATTGAAACAGACTGGGCCCAGATTCCTGTAGTGAGTGCTGCCCAAAGAAGAGAGAGAAGTGTTGAAAATGCGAGTTTTTTCATTGTATGGCCTCCACAGTACCAAACTTCCATCCTGAATATTTGACGGCGGTGGTTTCGTTTACAGGATTACCCTACGCCTCAATCTGCAGAAAAACAGAAACACTGCATACAATGTAAGAAAACTAAATTATTGATAATAATACAGTTATATGTAAAATAATATAAGGCGTCCCGGGCAAACACAGCGGAGGCGTTAAGAAAGAATCCCTGCAAAGGGTTCAGGGAAGGTCCACAGGGGGAAGACAAGCGCTGGTTGTCGGAAAAATCGGCAAACGGGACCATCTGGGATTTTTTTTGCGGCAGCGAAGTGTCGCCAGGTGAATAAATCCCAGGTGGATATTTTTTCAATCTCCATTATTAACTACCGGTACGAGACAACCCGTCGCCAGTGCAGCATGATAAACAGAAGTACGGCTGCAGCTTCAAATGCTCTCCCCGCCAGTGCCAGCGGCCATTGCGGTAACAGGAGTGTGTCCGTGATCATCAATAAAATACCCATATTGAGTAAAACCACAGTGAGGTTTGCCAGTACGGGATTTCCCCGCGAGGAATCTTCCAGGTACCGGGGCAATATCCAGTAGGCGGTACCCATCGTGAACTGAATAATCCATCCGAAGATAAGCAGCTCAATATGAACGGGAAGCAGGGACCACATAGCCGGATGCAGGGGATAGGCTTTATGGATTAACAAAAGCGCGCCAATGATGATCCCGCCCATAAGGCAGACAAACGAGGAACGAATGAGCCATCGACTTGGAGCGGGCATAACACTATCGGTTTCGTTTTTGTTTGCGTTTACGCATGCGCTGTTTCTTGGACTGGACGCGCGGCCACATCTCAATCACGTAGGTCAGCCCGCCACCTGCCTGCAAGATGGCAGAACCTACTATCAAAATATTCCAAATAGTGAGTGTGGAATAGAGGAGCATCGGTTCGGCAATAAAGCGTAACACCAAGCCCGTATTCAAAAAAATATAGGTGAGCCATGCCCAGATCTGTGCCTTGAATCCCTCCTCGCGGGTCCGGCCGGGAAACATCCAGAGCGAAACACCGAATATGATCTGGGTGATCCACCCGACCATCAGGGCGTGCCAGAATAGCGGCATCAGGCGTGGAAGGGGTAATGACTCTATTTCCAGTGCAACACCAAGGACCAGGGCTACCATAAAGTAGATGAGTCCGGTTTTGATAAACGTTCGTGCTACTTTTGGCATTATAGGTTATGGTCTTTCGGTTCACCGCGATCGCATTTTTTGCAATCCAGTTCTGTTCCTATGCGAGATTCTCTTCCCGACTTGGTCGTGACCCAGGGACGCAGCTGCCATGGAGGATCATGCCGTACATGCTGATTATGTCCACACTCCAGTTCTGCAACCCAGTGGTCCTCCTCATCGGTATGAAATCCGATAATCGGTTGCTTCATCTCCTTTTTAGTCCTGCTTTTTCAAAATATTCTCAAGGTCGAGCGACTGTATGGATCCAACCGCTGATTCGACAGCCCCTTCCATGCAAAGCCCGCTCATCGAGGCATCACGGAACCCTTCCTGAGCGGCCTTGATACAGGCGGCGCGTACCTTTTCCGCTACCTCCATTTGGTCTGTAAAATCTCTTTGATCGCTATCCATTTATTATCCCTTCTTTTGATTTATAAGCCCGTCTCTTTCCATACGCAGCTCAAACGACGAGGCAATATTGCGGGCCAGCTTTTTGGCGAACCGGGCTTTTTCACCCTGGTAATGATTATCTACAGTTTCTTCAAACAGCCGGTACCACCGGTCAAAATCTCCCTCCTCAATGGGCAAAGGCAGGTGCTGACGAAATGGGCGCCCCGAGTACCGGCCGGTCTGAAACAGCAGGTTTGACCAAAAAGCAACCATCTTGGGCAGGTGGCTGTCCCAGTCAACTTCGGCAAAATCGTTGAAGATATATCCCAGCCGTTCATCATTTCGCACTTTTTCATAAAAACTGTGGACGAGCCGTTCTACGTCCCGTTCATTTTGAATGTCATTCATAATATAAAATCAGTGGTCATTTTTTAAATTTACCGGTTAGAGCCCTGCTCATAAACTTTTGATAGCCCTTTCCCGTGGTAGAGGTGTTCCTTTCTGTGTGAACAAAAACGAACCCAAAAAATCACCGGCGGGGGATTTATTCACCTGGCTGTACTTCGCTGTGGCTAAAAGAACCCCAGATATTCACATTTAAAGGCTTACCAAGTAATAGCGCTTTTCCACATTGCTAGCATCCTCCGAAATTTGTTGCAGGGGTTCTTTTCTTCACGCCTTCGCTGCGTTTGCCCGGGACGGCTCATAAATCCGCAGGCCGGAAGGGATCAACACCCCATTCGCAGCTTACCAGTCCTAAAAGGATCCAGGGGTAGCCATTGGTTCCTGCCAGCATACAAATGTAAGGAAATATGGGAACGCCCGAACAACCTTGCATCCTGAACTACCCATTTATCCATTACATCATTGGTGTACAAATAGTGGGCCTGCCAAAAGGCAACCAAACGTAGTCAATAACTAAACTAATACATCAATTTTGGCTAAGAACGTCCTCCAGCTAAAGTGCCTTTGGAAACAGGATGTAATTCTTCAAATACATTTTATTATAGATCTTTTCCAAATGTGACTCAGCCCGAGTTCATAGTTGGTTGGACTGACGTTTTATCAAGACCACGGCCACGTGAAATCATCAATTAACACGTGGCCGTGGGAATTGATAGTTAATTTAACGTTGCATCCAGCGTAATGTCCGTTCCAGCCAGCACTTTTGATACCGGGCATCCTTCTTTGGCACCCTCAGCAAATTCCTGGAATGTGCTATTGTCGATACCCGGGACATTCGCCTCAGTAATTAAGTTTATTCCGGTAATTGCCGGACCATTATTCGTAACTTCAAATGTGACTTCTGCTCGCGTGTCCACTGACTGTGGATCGTGACCGGCTTTAGCCAATTCGTTGGAGAGCGCCATCGAATAGCACCCGGCGTGAGCTGCGCCGATTAGCTCCTCGGGATTGGTTCCTTCCCCATTCTCAAATCGAGAGGCAAAGGTGTATTCGCCCTGATAGGAACCACTGTCAAATTGCATGACGCCGTTTCCATTTTTAAGATCTCCGTTCCATTGTGCATTTGCTTTACTTGTAGGCATAGTACTATTTATTTAGAGTTAATTATTGAGGTTGTTAGTCTGTAATAACTAATTTGAATTTCCTTCTGCTCTTACCTTCTGAACTTGTTCGGCTGTTACTGTTGGTGCATCGTTGCCCCAGCTTGTCCGTTCGTGATTTATGATCGCCGCTACTTCCTGGTCCGAAAGCTGCTCGGAAAAGGGCGGCATTGCGGCCGAATACTCCACTCCGTCAATGGGCTCTCCCTGCATGCCAAACAGGATGATTTCGATATGGCGCGTCGGGTCCTCGTAGGTCACGACCGGATCACCCGCCAGCGGAGGGAAGGCTCCGGTTACTCCCTCTCCATTATTTTGATGACAACTGGAGCAACTGGTACGATACAGCGTGGCTCCGATATTGGCTTTTGATGGAGGGGCAACTTCACCGGATGGCTGGGGAGTCGCCTGATCCCCGTAAAAAAGACTGTACGTGGGAGAATTGGCAAATTCATCGGGCGCATTCCACTGCTGGGCGATATAAAAGGTACTCCAGGCCACTACTACAAGCAGCAGTACCCATGCCCAGGTCGGGACCGGGGCGGGTGTTTCGGCGCGTGAGGGCTCCCAATAGGGTTCTTTGGCTCCTCCATACGCGTTTAACAGGATCGGGACCTTTCCATCCAGCGTGTCATTGTCCTGCAGTCCCTCAACATCTATACCGGGGCCGTTCCGTACTTCGAACGGTATCTTCCGAACTCCCTTGTGGCCGGTGGCGTCGGTGGCAACTACTTTTAGCGTGTGCGGTCCATCTTCCAGCTGCGTGGTGTCTAACTCGAACCGCACCGGCGGACGATAGGAGACAATGGGTTCTTCCTGGTCATCCAGATATACATGAATCAAGTTACTATTGTCTTCAGCCATAGTATCTTCAGTTGGATTGGTCTTCTAAAATCTTGCGCTTTATATGATCTTCCGATTGTTCCCCCGGCCAGATAAGCCACTTTACGGTGTAGTACACGACTCCGATCACTATTAGTGAAGAGATAATAAGTACCAGGTAGTAGAGCGGGCCGTCCGGCGGGGCATATTCACGTCCCTCACTGGAAGTGGAAAATTCTGTGGCTTTCTGCAAGAGTGTTACTATCAGCGGTATCATCGGTTATTCGTCAGCTTGTATTTGGTTTAAGTCTTCATCATTGCGTACTTCTGCCACATCCTCAGCCGTAACGGTCGAAGCGTTGTTCTCCCAGCTGGTCCGCTCATGGTTGATTACGGCCGCTACTTCTTCGTCGGAGAGCATTTCACCAAACGGCTGCATGATGCCCTGGTACTCGGTCCCTTCGATAGGAACCCCCTGCATGCCGTAGAGTACCACGCGAATATGATCGGTGGGATCCTCGTCCGTTACAACCGGGTCGCCGGCCAGCGGGGGAAAGGCCCCCTGCACACCCTGCCCATTCTGCTGGTGACAGGATGCACAGTTATTGGCGTATATCGTCGCCCCGTTGATCTTTTTTCTTGCTGCCCGGGCTGTAACAGAGTCCGCTTTTGCTTGTTGTCCTGCAGTTGGCTCGGCATCCATCGGTACCTGATCCAGGGATTGCAGATAGGCAACGAGCGCCTCCGCACGTTCGGTGGCAACAACCTGACCTTCTTCCGGGCCATATTCACCCGGCATGGAGATCACCGTCGCATCTTCGGAGGGATTCTCTTCGATACTAAACAGCCAGGGATAGGATGGCATGATCGACTCCTCGACGACCGACCGCGGATTGTACAGGTGCATATAGTGCCATACCGCGCTCGGCTGGCGCTGCCCCACATTGCTCAGGTCGGGACCGGTTCGCTCGCTCCCCAGCACGGCCGGCGTCTGCCGCCATACATCCTGCCGGCCGATACGGGCATAGTCGCCGGGAGCCGAAGGACGCCCCCAGTTTTCATCCATTTCAATAGGGCGCACCTGCTGGGTATGACAATAGACACACCCTTCGCTGATAAATACGTTGAGGCCCTTCTGCTGGAGCTCGGTCATCGGCTCGCTGGCCGGCAGAGGCTCATTTTGCTGCTGCACCCACAGGGCGGGAAATACGGCAATAAGCAGGCTGAGGAAAATGAATCCCCAAAATACAACACCAAACAATAGCTTGTGATTTTTATGGAAATTGAGCTTCATAATCAGTTAGGCAGTTTTCGATTCGGTAGTTTCAGCGATTTCGCCCCGGGCGGTGGGACGCATTTTCCAGACGTTGTAGGCAAATACCAGGTGAGAGATAAACATCATGGTGCCGCCCACGGCTCTCCACACCCAGTACGGGGTCATCAGGGTGACCGACTCGATGAATGATTCACCGGCGATCCAGCTGAGTCCCTGCAGCGTACCCCCGATCATCAGTGGTATGCTATAGACCAGCACGCCGATAAGGGCCAGCCAGAAGTGAGCACCTACGGCAAATTGTGGCGGTTCATTTCCCGTCATCCGGGGGATAAGACCGTAGATGCCGCCCCAGACAAGAAAGGAGACAAACCCGTACATGCTCATGTGGGAGTGGGCCACAGTGAAGTTGGTAAAGTGCCATACTTTATTAAGTGAACGGAATGCCTCCAGGGTGCCCTGGTAGGATACAATTGCATAGAAGATGACTCCGACCAGGATAAAGGGAAGCGAGTAGCTTCGTGCGATGGATCGCCACTTCCCGCGCATCGTCAACAGGAAATTCCCTGTCCCTGCGGTAACGGGGACGATCATCCCCACGCTGAATACTATGGCCACGGTCTGTATCCACCAGGGAATGGGGCTGAAGACAAAATGGTGGGAGCCGATCATCGTATAGAATACCATCTGCGTCCAGAATGCCAGTACGCCCAGCGAGTAGGAATAGATCGGTCGGTTCAGCAGTTTGGGAAGAAAGTAGTAAGTCAGGCCCAGCACCATCGGGGTAAACCACTGTCCCACGCCCTGGTGCATATAATAGCCCTGGATCACCGTTTGGCTTATCCCGTCCTCTTGATAACCCGGAAGGTAGGCAATGCTCACCAGGATGATGGTCCACAGGCAGGCGGCCAGGATATACCAGTTGGAAATGTAGATTTCCTTCACATTCCGATCAGCGATTGTCTTATACAAATTATAAGCCACCAGGATAAGCCCGAATGCAAAGAACGCAAAAATAGGCCAGATGATCTCGCGGTACTCCTGCGCGCCGTTGTTGATGCCGGCCATCAGGCTGATGACCCCGAAAAACACGGCTATATTCATAAGTCCGAGGCTCGTCCACCCCAGCCGGTAGCTGTAGAGCTCGCGCTGGCTGGTTCTGGGGACCACATACAGGGCCAGTGCAATCATGGCTTGAGAAAGGAATCCCCAGAATACCACGTTGGTGTGTACGGGACGAAGTCTGCCAAAGGAAAGCCAGGAGATCGAATCGAGCTCCGGCCAGACAAACTTAAATCCTACATATTCTCCAACGAGTGTTCCGAATACCAACCAGAAGGCGGAAAAAGCGACAAAGGAAAAAATGAGGCGGATTGATTGCAGCGAAGTGTCAATTCGCTCTCCGGCCCTGGCTTTCTCAACCGTTAACGGTCGCTGGACAGAACGTATAGCAGATGGTTTATTCATAATGGTAAACTGTTCTCATCAATAGCGATTACATTTCTATTACGATTGCCTGACGGGCTGCTTTTTCTTGCGTGAAGCACGGATCAACTGGAAGAGTACGCCACCCAGGAAAAGCAGGATCGCCAGCACGTTGCCGTGGCTCCCGATTTTTCGGACTACCGGCCACCAAACCAGATCTCCCATCACCCGGGCCAGTAGAAAACCGTGAAGAAGAATCAGCGGCAGATAAAAATAGGGGTGCCAGGGAACCAGTTTTCCCGAAAGAGAGGGTATGATGACCGATGCGTGGGCAAAGATCATGCTGAACACAAAGCCCACAAATATCATGTGGAGGAGCCCGTCATACAGCGGCCCCGCCGTCGGGAAGCCATGCCAGAGGCCGAACAGGCCGGACAGGATCAGCCACCCGTAGCCCGTCAGCAGGCAGATAGCACTGTAACGGGTCCACTCCACCGATTTGATGGTACGGCGGGCCACATCATATTTAACGAGCCACCCGGCCACCCCGACCAGGAGTACGGATGCAATGGTCCAGCCAATGGTTCGGTCGAAATGGGTTATCGCCAGAGCCCCGATCCACCCCAGGATGAGCCCGGCAAACAGTTGCTGGGCCTGCTTCGGGGGACGCATAATACGGTTGAGCTCCAGCCGTTCCCCGAAAATGGTAAGCATGGGGAAGGCAGCCCACCAGGCTACCAGGGTATAGATTGGATAACCGGTTATATAGAGCACGTTTCCAACCATCAGTGAAGCGGCTCCAAATGCCATAATCAGGTGGTAGATTTTGGGCTGCAGGTAGTACAGGTAACTCATAACGAGTGTCAAACCTATCGAACCCAGAAGCAAAAGCCACTGGCCCGCAACCACCGGACCCGCCAGCAGTAATACCGTAGAGGCCGCCATCAGCACCGGGGCCGCATAGGCCCATTTCTTTTCAAGGGCGGCCGCTCGCTCCAATCCAATGAGTGTTCCGAGGAATCCGTTGATCATAAGCGGGCCATGAGCTATGGGGGAAACCGGCTGAGTGGGAGCATCACTTAAAAACCCAAGGCGAACCAGGCCCGAAAACAGGCCGGTGAGCAGCCCCACGGCCGCAAAAAAGAGAAGACCAACCAGCACTTTGTTGGAGACTTTACCAGCGTTCATTTAATCTTTGAAATTTTGAATGGTTTCTGATTTTATGTGAGCCAGATTTAGATACCTGCCTTTTTCACACTTGAGCTCGTGGCGGGGGATGGGCAAAAAACTCGACGTCCGGTTTAATCATATCAACGTTCCACTCGGGCTCCCAGACCACCCGGGTTTCAAAAGCCTTGATCTGATCGATTGAATCCAATGCCTCTTCCACTTTCTGTTGAAGAAAGCGGCGCATGGGACACCCGGGCGTGGTGACCGTGTATTCCACGACAACCACATCCCCTTCCGGGTATATCCCGTACACCAGCCCGAGATCAACAATATTGACTCCCAGTTCGGGATCGATAACTCCTCGGAGCTTCCCAGCAATGGCCGTTCGATCTAAAGTGGATAAATCCATAATCTTTCTAACAGTATTGACTAGATGGGAGTGAAACCCCTGAGCGAGTACCTTCACAAAAGCTGACCTCTGTTTGGAAAAGTACCCGCCGGGTATCTTTAGTTATTGGTTATTGGTTGATCAAGCCGATTCTGAATTACTAATCAACCAATAACCAATAACTAGTCTACGGGCTTCGCCTCGTCATCCCAGCTTTCGACCAGGTATTCGCGCTTGTCTTCGCGCTTTCCCCATTCCTCGGCATTGGGCAGAGGCTCCTTCACCTCGTTAATAATGTGGTCCATCCATTCTTCAGAGAGACGGTCGTTGAGTTCGATGTATTCCTCCCACTCCATAGGCACTTCGTCATCGGGATAGATGGCATCCACAGGGCATTCCGGCACGCAGGCATCACAATCAATGCATTCAAAAGGATCGATGACCAGGAAATTGGGCCCTTCCCGAAAAGCATCCACGGGACAGACGGCCGCACAGTTGGTGTGCTTGCACTGAATACAGGGTTCGGTAACGACGTACGCCATAGCAGTAAGTGTTAAACGATTCTCAATTGCTTCAGGGGAAAGGTAGGAGCCTGGAAAATTAATATCAACTATAAAAACGGTTTTAACCTTTTTTATTGATTTAATGATTTGGCATTCCTATTTTGAAACAGCTTGAAAAAACGATCACGGAACGAACCTGACTATTATGGATACCCATTCCACCCTTGCAAACCTGACTCCTGAAGCTACCATAGAAGAAATTATTACAGCCGACCAGAAAGCCGGGGATCTGCTGGCTTCTATCGGCATGGAACCGGCAAGCCACAAAAGTGAAACCCTGCGTTCGGTATGCCAGCAGCTGAAGTGGAGTGAAGAGGAGGTGCTGGCGTGGGTTAAGAAAAACCGGGTTGCCAGGAATACTCAGGAGCAAACGTCCAAAAAGTCTGACAAACCGGATTCCGGGGATGATCTAACTTTGTGGTGCAATCATATTGTAGAGGAATATCATCCCCGGTTGCTTTCCCTTCTTGGGGAGATCACCCATGATTTTCCCCGGATTCACCAGGTACACGGCAATCAATACACCTGGCTGAAACATATGCAATGGCCGCTTGAGAAATTTGACGATAAGCTTCAGTTCTATACCTACTTTGAAAGCCAAAAATTCTTCCCCCTTTTTGAGAACCTCAACGAGGGAAAACAGGGGATCATGGATGGAACTATCCAGAAAGTGAAACGAGGAATCGGAATTATTCAAGAAGATCAGGAAAAGCTGGAGACCCTGGTGGGGATAATTAAGCGAAAAGGTAATCAGCTTAACAACCCCAGCGGAGCCTGTTCAACACTGCGCATTCTCAATTATAACTTGAATCAGCTATTTTCCATACTCAGCGAGCAGTTTGAACTGGAGCGGCAGAAGCTGTTGCCCTTGGTACGCTCAAAATATAGATAACGTGATCTCAGGTTAAGGAATGTAATAATAAGTACGAGAAGAAGTTGTTTTCCGGCCTATGAAATTTTTGTTGGAATAGTGACCGCAGCCGGAGCGTTAAGAAACCATTTCTGTTTGAGATCCGCGCTTCCCAGCGGATCGAGTTAAATGGTTTTAGCTGCGGCGGAGGGAACGGAACAAAAATTTCACCAGCCGGCGATTTTTTTGGTTCGTTTTTTCATCGGTGAAAAAATGAACATTATAAAAAGTGTATCCAAAGACCTTATAAGCAATATAAACATTATTTCTTATCTCGATCTGACGTTAGATAGTTTGCCGGCTGCACCGAGCACATTACGAATAACCAATTACAAATAACCAATACCTAAATATGTTTACCGGCTCAAAAAAAGAATTGTTGGATCTAATTAAACGAGAAGGAGCTATCTCAATTGATGATGCGGTCGATGTGGTTGAGCTGGCCAAAACAACCGTGCGAGAACACTTCCTGCAGCTTGAACGGGATGGATATATCCAGCGGGATTATGTGCGTTCAGGCCCGGGTAGGCCAAGTCTCCAATACCAGATGACCCAAAAAGGAAATAACCTGTATCCGTCGTATGAATCGGTGATGATGCGAGAGTTGCTTAAATATCTCAAGTCAAATGGGGATGATGAAACCATAGAGGATTTCTTCCAGGCGTTTTGGGACAAGCGAATCGAAAAAGCCCGGAGATCTATGGACGAGGCCTCTGAAACTGACAGCTACTCCAGGGCTGAAGCATTGAAAAAAATGCTGGAGGAGGAGGGCTTTATGCCCGAATTCAATATTGATGAGGAGAGTGAAGCCATGACGGTCAAGGAATGCAATTGTCCATTTAGCGAGGTCGTCAAGGAAACCAAACTGCCCTGTAAGCTGGAAGCTATGTTTTACAAAAAACTGTTTGAGGGCGATGTCGAACGTACCTCTTACATCGCAGATGGCGATTTTTCCTGTACTTATGATATTTCGTTGAAGGCAAGCCAGTGAAGTTATTGTTTAATTCTTGTATTAGTTATTTGTGGAGTATAGCACATTATTTTCTGCTTTATGCCCAGTTAATCCAGGTGTGCTATCTAAAAAATTTATTGCGTACTGTATTACAAATTTATGGTAATAGCACTAGCTAATCACTGATAAATAAGTTTAACACCACTTACCCATGACGGAAAAACAATTAAACCCCAATACATTAGATAACCCGGAGCTCAAAACAAATGGAGCTGTAGATTACCGTTCTATCGATACATTTCTTACAAGGGTTAAAGAAAAAAATCCCGGTGAAATTGAATTTTTTGAAGCGGTTAAGGAAGTCATTGATTCCGCATGGGAGCTGTTGGAAAAGCATCCCAGATATCTGCATACAAATATCTTAGAACGACTTACCGAACCCGAACGGGTCATCATGTTTCGCGTGCCGTGGACAGATGACGAGGGACATGTGCATATCAATCGCGGCTACCGGGTTGAATTTAATTCGGCGATCGGTCCGTACAAAGGGGGGCTGCGCTTCCACCCGTCGGTGAACCTGGATATACTCAAGTTCCTTGCCTTTGAACAGACCTTTAAAAATAGCCTGACGACGCTCCCGATCGGGGGTGCCAAGGGGGGAGCCGATTTTGATCCCAAGGGAAAATCCGATTCGGAAGTCATGCGATTTTGCCAGTCCTTTATGACGGAGTTGTACCGGTATATTGGTCCCGAAACGGATATACCCGCCGGAGATATCGGCGTCGGCAGGCGCGAGATCGGGTACCTGTTTGGCCAGTACAAGAGGCTGAGTAATGAGTTTAACGGTGTAATGACCGGCAAGAGTGCAGAATCCGGCGGCAGTCTGCTGCGACCGGAAGCAACAGGGTATGGGCTGGTCTATTTTGTCAGTGAAATGCTTCAGGCCCAGAATCAAAACCTTGAGGGACAAACCATTACGATTTCCGGGTCCGGGAATGTGGCCCAGTTTGCAGCGGAAAAATCGATTCACCTCGGCGGCAAAGTGGTCTCGCTTTCGGACTCCGATGGCGCCATTTATGATCCGGAGGGACTGGATGAGGAGAAGCTGGCGTTTGTCAAGCATCTTAAAAATGAGAAACGCGGTCGCATTCGCGAATATGCCCAAAAATATGATGTCACCTACCTGGAGAACCAGACACCGTGGAATATTTCCTGTGACATCGCCCTCCCGTGTGCAACGGAGAACGAAATTGGCGAACAAGATGCCATTGCGCTGGTCGAAAACGGTTGCCGGTGCGTAGCAGAGGGCGCCAACAAACCCTGCCAGCCGAAAGCCGTGCAGGTATTCCTGGAAAATGAGCTGCTGTTCGGACCGGGAAAAGCGGCCAATGCCGGTGGTGTCGCGGTCTCACAGCTGGAGATGGCTCAAAATAGCATGCATACCCAATGGCCGCGGTCGGAAGTGGATACCAGGCTCCAGGAAATTATGCGAAATATCCATTCAAAATGCACAACCCATGGTGAGGCAGGCGGTAACATCAACTATATCAAAGGGGCCAATATTGCAGGCTTCATTAAAGTGGCGGATGCCATGCTTCAACAGGGCCTGGTATGATCTGCTTGCATTGAACCGCTCATTTAAAAGAAATTGGGATAAAATTGGAACCCCTTCGACTTGCAAATTGGAATTACAAATGAACATAGTAAAGTAGATGAGTCAGCCAACGTTTAAACTCAAACGCATTTACGAGGAACCCACCGCTGATGACGGATACCGCGTGCTGGTGGATCGCCTTTGGCCGCGGGGCGTCTCCAAAGAGGAGGCCCGGCTGGACGAGTGGCTCAAAGAAATTGCTCCATCCACCGAGTTGCGCAAGTGGTTTGATCACGATCCAAACAAGTTCAAAGCCTTCAGCAATCGGTATAAAACAGAGCTTGCAGAGAAGCAGCAGGTAATTGAAGCATTACTGAAAAAGGCCGAAAACCAACAGGTAACCTTGCTTTTTGCTGCCAGGGATAAGGCGCATAATCACGCCATTGTCTTAAAGGAATTTTTGGATACATACGCTGAGGAATCCTCATAAATGGGTGGCATCGGTTGTGAGAACAGGATCTCACAAGGATTATAAACGGATATTTATAATGAATATGAGTTTTACCAACCAACCTCAATCAAGAAAAAGACAGGATCATGACTAAATATATATCTGCAATCGTACTGGGCAAAATATTATTTGTAGCCGGAACGGCATTTATATCTATACAGGATAGCGATACAACCGACATGGCAAAAAAGAAGGATGAGTTATCCCTGATTACTGACACCCCTGAAGAGGGATTTGAAGTAGCGGTTCAACTGGCCCGAAAAGGGGTGACAACCACCCAGCCTGACAAGGATGTGCTGTTCATGTTGCGGGATGTGTATTCCAAAGATCCGGATGCGCTTATTGCCAGCTCATACGTTATTGCTGTGCACTACCAAACAGTAGCCGAAGCCAATAATTACTGGCGGGAGTAGAAGAACAAGGAGCTGCTTTTGGGTGCAATGTTCTGAAATATTCAGGATGATTGTACAATCCTGGCTGGTGTAGTTATTGGATATTTGTTGGAAAGCTACCGCAATTGAGAAATTGATGCCGGCTTTCTTATCCTGAGTTGATCTAAACAGAAAATTAAACAGTAGTATTATGAGTGAATACTTAAAAACTCTTTCTGCCGATCAGCTGGAACATCTCATAAAGGAGAAGATCGATGATTACCTCGGGGGTAATTTCACCTGTACGGTCAAAGATCTGAATACGCCCAACGTAAACACGGAAGGGGACAAAATTACTTTTGTGGTGGAATTGCGAGACCAGGAAAATACCGGCTCTCACCATTAACCGAACTTCTTCAAAAAGTACCGTGAAGGTTTGACTATTGTATTTTAATCGAAATAGGACTAAGTAGTATTAAATCTTTTAAATACATCTTATGAATAACTCAATTAGCGAAACAGAAGAACTGGATGTACGCAATCTTATCCCCGTTAAACGTCATGAAAAACTGTTGCAGCTTTTCAAGGAGCTGCCCGTGGGCGAAAGCTTTACTTTTATCAACGATCATGATCCCAAACCGCTGTATTATGAATTCCGGTCAATTTACGGGAATGTAGTGGGATGGGAATACATGCAGCGCGGAGGGCAGGAGTGGAAGGTCAGAGTTACAAGGACCGAAGCCTCAAAAGGGCGGGAATTCAGGGAAATTTCCACTTTGATGGATCTCCGCAAAGCCGATAAAAAGGACTGGAAGTACGCGGTATTTCATCGTTACGGCATGATGTTGAAAGGAGATACGATGGAGCTTGTTGCGGAAGAAGATCCGGAAGAGATTCGCAGGATTTTCGGCAACAAATTTGAGGGCGAACACGACTGGACGTATAAGAAGCAGGAGGCCGGAGAATACATAATCCATATCACGAAAAAGGAGGAGAGTGATGTAACGGCCGAGGATGTTTCGATTGTCAACAAATTTGATGTCCGTCCCCACCCGCCGGCCAAACGCCACGATATGATCTTTGATGCGTTTGAGGAGCTGAATCCCGGAGAGGCGTTTGTGTTTACCAACGATCACGATCCCAAGCCGCTGTATTACCAGATGGAGGCGGAAAGCGATGATCCGTTTGAGTGGGAATACCTGCTGGCCATGCCCGGGGAGTGGAAAGTGAAAATCACGAAAAAATCGGAGTAGTTCCCTGTTGTAAAATCACAGCCTGTGTTGTAGATGGAGGTCCCAAATAGAAAGTGGCATCCTGCACTTCTTTTAACGGCTTTATAACATGGTTTAATCGCAGTACGCACAGGTTTGTTGAGTTCAGAAAAGTCAAATGACTAAACCAGTGGTGCGAGGCATTTACAATGTATGTTGCCCCCGCTTCACTTGTAATCGAGATCACAAGCAAGAATTGTTATGAAAACGACGGTCGACACAGAGATAGCAGAAGAGATAGGCAAACTGAAACGAGAAAAGAAGGCCCTGATCCTGGCCCATAATTACCAGGTGCCGGAGGTGCAGGAGGTGGCCGACTTTATCGGCAGCTCGCTGGGACTGGCCCGGCAGGCCGACCGCACCGATGCGGAGATGATCGTGTTCTGCGGGGTGCACTTTATGGCCGAGACCGCCTCGATGATATCGCGCGACAAAAAGGTGTTGATACCGGATCCGGAGGCCGGCTGCTCGCTGGCCGAGACCATTACCGCCGACCAGCTGCGGGCGTGGAAGGCGGAACATCCCGGCGCGGTGGTGGTTTCCTATGTTAATACCACCGCGGAGGTAAAGGCGGAGAGCGACTACTGTTGCACATCCTCCAATGCAGTGCAGGTGGTGGAATCGATCCCCGAAGACCGGGAAATCCTGTTTCTGCCAGACAAGTTCCTGGGCACCTATATCGAGATGCAGACCGGCCGCGACCTGAATATCTGGGACGGCGTGTGCCATGTGCATGAGAAGATCGGGGAGCTGAACCTGGCTGAGGTGCAAAAAGAGCACCCCGATGCGGAGGTATTGATCCATCCCGAGTGCGGCTGCTCCACCTCCTGCATGATGCGTTCCTCCATGTATTTTGACTGCAACGACGCCCATATCCACTCTACCGGCGGCATGCTGGAGCACGTGGCTGAATCGGAGGCGGAGGAATTTGTGGTAGCCACCGAAACCGGCATCCTCTACCGCATGGAGAAGGAGAATCCCGGGAAAAAGTTCTACCCGGCCAACGAGGAGTCGGTCTGCGAGTTTATGAAGATGATCACCCTCGAAAAGGTGCACCGGGCGCTCAAACATGAGCAGTATGAGGTCCGCGTGCCGGATGCCCTGGCCGAACGGGCCAAAAAGCCGATAGAACGGATGCTGCAGATTTCCTGACCAGAATTAAATATGAATTTTCGAAATCAAATATCAGTACGGACGTAGCATGCTACGTCCCAACCAAAACCCAATACGGGGTATCCAACAAGAACTCGACGCAGGCATCCTTATTCTAAAAAAAACCCTGGGGGAGCAGTAACTGAAATTAACGAAGCAGGTATCTTTATGAGTAATAGAAACGGGTCGAATTGGGACCCTTTTTCCGTCAACGTACAGCGGGATCAGCGTTCAGCCTATGACGAGATGCGTGAACACTGCCCGGTGGCCTACAGTGCTTCATGGGGCTGGTCGGTATTCAGGCACGCCGATATAATGGATATACTGCACGATAGTGAGACATTCAGTAATAACGTGTCCTCACATACATCGGTGCCGAACGGAATGGATCCGCCGGAGCACACCCAATACCGGAAGCTGGTTGAGGTCTATTTCGAAGATGACCGGATTGCGGAATTTGAGCCCAAATGCCGAGGTGTCGCTTCCGATCTTGTGGATCAAATCACCGGTTGTGGAGAGGTGGAGTTCATCGACCGGTTTGCCCGGACATTCGCGGTGCGGGTACAGTGTGCATTTATGAGTTGGCCCAAGGAGATGCATCAACCCCTCCGGGAGTGGACGATCAACAATATCCGGGCGATCCGCAACCGGGATCGCCCGGCAATTAAAAGGGTCGCCCGACGGTTCCAGCGGCATATGAAAGAGCTGTTGAGCACGATACGGGAAGCCGACCCAGACCAGAATATCACCGCTCATCTTCTGCATCAAAAGGTAAACGGTCAGCGGCTGACCGATGAAGAGATCATCAGTATTCTGCGGAACTGGACGATGGGAGAGGTGGGGACTATCACCAACGCCATCGGTATATTGGTCCATTTTGTAGCTGCCCGCAGTGACGTTCAGTCCAAGCTTCGGGCAGAGACCATACGCTTGGAAGATGCGATCGAGGAGATATTGCGGCTTTACGGCCCGCTGGTAACAAACCGTCGTAAAACCAGATGTCCGGTGAACATAAGTGGGCGCAGGATTGAGGCCGGGGAGACGATAACGACAAACTGGGTGGCTGCCAACCGGGATGGTCAGGCGTTTGAGGAGGCCGAGGCATTTAACCCAGAGCGGAATCAGGAACAAAACCTGTTATTTGGAGCGGGTATTCACGCATGCCCGGCCGCACCGCTGGCACGAATGGAATTGCGGGTGGTGCTGGAGGAATTGCTGAAAAAGACGAGCGATATTTCTTTATCCCAAGATACACCGCCTGTCAAAGCCCAATACCCGGAAAGTGGCAACAACCGTTTATATTTGCAGCTGAAATAGCAATTAACTGAACGCGCTTGAGCGACTTGTTGTGAAGCTATTTGGCACAAAAATAAATAAGGAATCCCCAGACAGATGCCAGGTCCTGGCCTGCCGGCAATTGGTAAGGCTGAAAGGGTAATTTAGATGCACGGTCTTTCGCTATTGCCTTTAACTACGTTGCATTAAAGCGGGGGATAGCAACCATACTGGACCTAAAAGCCTCAATACTGAGCAGAGGTGTTCATTTTGACTTGATCCCAAAGGTATGAAAAAGATCTAGGCGGGGAAAGGTCACTAAACTAAGTTTGACATAAGAACGGGATATTTCCGTGAGGCTGCCTAAAAAAGGCTCAACAACAACAAGAAGATGCATACGGTAATCATGTTAACACCAAAAGAAATTGAAGGTCAATCCTCCTTCTCCAGAGGAACTCGTTGGTAAAAATGAGCTACCCCCCAAGTCCCTCTGGAGAAGAAGTATTTAGGGAGATTGACCCGCGTTCTCCATCCCTCTCCCAAAATCTAAAATCCTTCATCCCTAATCCCCCATCCGCTCTTGCGATTCGTGAGTCGTCCGGCAAAATGTAGCGCAGCCGAAGTTTAGCTATTTGTGGATTGGTTATCCGTTATTTGTTGAACCTACAACGAATTCCTAATAACCAATAACTAATCCCCACCAGTGATTTTTTAAACATGCCCTACTTAATATTGGGGACCTTTGAATATTGACTGTCAAAGAATTGAAGCTTATATTGTGAGTGAACGTTCACTTATAAATCAACAGCATGAAATTGTTACGCAACCTCCTTATTGGCAGTTATCTGATCGGCGGACTTGCATGGCCAGCTTTCGCTCAAACCGAGACGGTTACCCTGCCGGAAGCGATTGATCGGGCGCTGGAACATGCCACTACCACCCGCATTGCCGAGGCTGAAAAAGAAGCAGCTGAAGCGGGCAGTGGACTTTTGTCTTCCGACTATATTCCCAAAATAAACAGCAGTCTGTCATATACCCGCTCACAATTTCCCCAAATTGTAACTCCCATTCGCCGGCAGGGAGCTTTTCCCCCGCTGGACGACCAATTATATGAGGCCAACATTCAGGCCGACTGGGAGATTTTTGATTTCGGTGAAAGTCGAGCTATCAGGCAAAAAGCAAAAGCGCTGGCCGATGCAGCCAATGTGAAGTATGAACTGGCCAAAATGGAAACCATTGAATCGACCGTGTCGGCTTTTGTTCAGCTGCAGCAGCTCAGGGAGCTCAGGCGGGTGCAGCAAGGACGGCTTGAAGCTTTAAAAAAGAGCAAAGAGCAATTAGAGTCGCTATACCGCGAGGGTCGGATAGCCAACGTTGACCTTCTGAAAATTGAGGACACCATTGTAGATGCTAAGACGTCAGTAACAGCAACCAACAACAATATTGACCAAATATTGGAGTCACTATCTGATGATTTGGCCCTGCAGGATCAATTAGTCTTGGAGGAAGTAGTTCCACTGAAATTTGAGAATGATTTTCTATTTAATCCGGATCATGCACCAGCCGAGCAGGCCCCATCCGTTATGGCTGCACGAGAGAAAAAACAGGCTGCAGAATTTGAGGTTAAGGCTTCATATCGTGCTTTTTTACCCCAGTTCAATCTCTTTGCAGCCGAACAGCTCCGATCAGGCAGCGATTTGGAAATTGATGACCAGTGGATGGTTGGCATCCGGTTGAACATTCCGCTTTTTGCCGGTAAGAAAATTGTCAACAACCAGGTAAAAAAGAGTGAAGCCAAATCACAGGAGATCAGGCTGGAACAGACCCGGCAACAGTATCGACAGCAGCTTAACAAATTGATAAATGCTCAATTTGAAACGCAAGAAAGAATACAGGCAACGGAAACCCGGGTAACGTATCTGGAAGAAACCTACCGCGTGGAGTTTACTTCTTATCGTAAAGGCAGAACCACGCTTACTGATCTGCTGACCACGGAATCCAAATTAAACAGCGTACGGGCAGAGCTTATTGCCAGGCGCGCGCAGCTTAGGATACTCAATCTTAACACAGCCGTTTTAACAGGACAACTAACCAGGGAAATAGCGATAAAAATGGCACAAGGTGAACAGTTATGAACATGAATAAAAAAGATATCTTAACCGTCTTTACAATAGCTCTACTGGGCACTGTTACCATTTTATGGTTTACCGATAACAGTGAATCCGCCGCGGCCCGAGACACAAATTTGACTCAACAGAATGGCGGTGTAGCCGTTGAGGTCATCCGGCCAACGGTGAAAACCGTTGCCGATCACCTGCCGTATTTGGGAACTGTCGCTGGGACCAAAGACGGAACCCTTTCCTTCCGCATAGGTGGGACGCTCAACGAAATCAAAGTTGAAGAAGGTGAAAACGTTAAACAGGGGATGGTACTGGCTACCGTTTCGGTTCCCGAACTTGATGCCCAGCGCAGACGCGCTAAAAGTGAGTTCAAGAAGGCACAATCATCAAAAGTTTTTTGGGAACGTGAAGTTACCACCGACAGCACGCTCTATGAAGAGGGGGCCATTTCACAAACGGCATTCAATAAAACCGCCTTCAACTATGAACAGGCCCTGAGTGGTTATTATGCTGCAGAGGCGGCGTTGGATGAAATCCAAGAAAGAATTGCACAAACCCAGCTTGAGGCTCCTGCCAATGGCAGGATTGGATCAATTATGATCCGGGAAGGCAGTAACATCGGGCCCAACCAGCCGGTCTTCTTTTTCCATCAGGGGCAACCAGTAATATATGCTGATGTATTGGAGCAGGACTTCCGTAAAGGTATTAAAGAGGGAAGCACGGTTATGGCAGATATCAAAAATAAAATGGTGACCGGAAGTGTGGACCGGATAGATTACCAGGCCAAACCGCCTTTCCGGAGTGTCCGTGTATTTGCCTCCTTCCCTGATTCTGCTCTTGCCAGCCGACCACCCGGGGCGGGAATTTCCCTGACTTTTGAAGTTAACAGGCAAGAAGATGCCTTGCTGGTACCGGTATCATCCGTCGATTTACGAGGGGATACCCCACGTTTGTTCAAGGTAAACCATCAAATGAAAGCTGAGGCTGTACCGGTAGATCTTGGCATCCAGCGCGGGGAATATCGCCAGGTAAAAGGTAATGTATCCCCAACCGATAGAATTATCAGTTCCGGGGTCAATAATGTAGAGTCCGGCCAACGGGTGGAAATTGCACGTGAACTCACGTCAAATAATATAAATTAAGATCACAATATTTTATGAACTGGGCAGGATTTTCAATACAAAACAGGTACACCATTTATGCGCTTGCACTGGCCATTCTGGTGTTTGGTGCGCAATCGTATTTTACGCTTCCAATATCGTTGTTCCCGGAGACATCCCCCCCGGTGGTTACCATTATTACCCAGTATCCCGGTGCCACTGCGCTTGATGTGGCTGAAAAGGTATCTGAAGATATGGAAGAGGAAGTGTCAGCCCTTGACGGGATCGCAAAAGTAACCTCCAAATCGCAAGACGGTCTGTCCGTCGTGACAGCAGAATTCCAATATGATGTCAGCGTGGACCTGGCAGCCGTGGATGTGCAAAATGCGGTAAGCCGTATTAGCGGCACATTTCCGGAATCCATCAGCGAACCACGTATATTAAAGATCAGCTCGAGTGATAAGCCGGTAATTACGCTCGGTATTAGTTCAAGTGACGGTAATTTGAAAAAGGTGCGTCAAATTGCCGATGACGAAATTGCCCCCATCCTGCAGCGACTCAGAGGCGTTGCCTCAGTGGATATATTTGGTGGATACCGCCGGCAGATCAACATTTCTATCGACCGCGATCGTATGGAAGCGGCCAATCTCACACTAAGTGCCATCAGCCAGTCTGTACAGTCGGCCAACATCTCCAGGCCGCTGGGCAGTATTGAAAACAACCGGCGCGAGGTTCTGCTCCGTTTTGACGAATCACTGACTACCGCTGAAGAGATTAAACGTATACCCATCAAAAATGAACACAACCAGCGGCTGCTTATCGGCGATATCGCAGAAGTGGAAGACGGAGTGGCCGATCCGCAAAGTGCATTCATGGCAAACGGAACTGAGGTTGTAGCCCTGCAGGTACTCCAGCAGGATGATGCAAATACCGTGGAGGTGGTAAGTCGCGTTACGGACGAGCTGCCCAATCTTCGACAACAGTACCCCGGCTTAACGTTTGAAGTTGCTACCGAAGAGGGATCCTTCACCGAGCAGGTCACCGGAAATATGGCTACGTCCATAGCCCTTGCGCTGTTCCTGGCATCGTTCATCATATTTGGATTCCTGGAGAGCATCCGGCGCGCCTTTATTGTAAGTATCGCCATGCCCATGAGCTTCCTGCTTACATTTGCCCTGATGAAACTCAACGGCATGGAGCTGGACCTGGTGACGCTTTCGGCTATTATCCTGGCTGTTGGTATGGTGGTTGATGGCGCTGTGGTGGTTATTGAAAATATCAGCCGCCACTACGACGAGGAAAATCTTTCTGCCAAACAAGCAGCTATTGATGGCACCGGGGAGGTTTTCTTCGCCGTGCTTGTGGGAGTGGCTACGACCATCATTGTCTTAATTCCCTTTCAGTTTCTAACGGGATTTGTAGGCAAGGTTTTTGGTCCGCTCTCACTCACCATGATCTTTGCCTTCGGATCTTCCATCCTTATGGCCGTTACCCTTATCCCGCTGTTGTTTTTTCTTTTTGAAAGAAACAACTCGGAAATCGGATCATGGATTGAAAAATATATCGCACCCTTTAACCGTGGGATGGATAACATTCGGGATGGCTATCTGGTACTCCTCGACTGGTCGCTGAAACACCGCGCCATTCTGCTGACCGGTACCCTGATCATATTTATCGGAAGCATGGCTCTGCTGGCTATGCGGGGGATGGAAGTGCTGCCCAAGCTGGACTCCGGTTCCTTCTTTATCTCCGTGGAGGCTGAACCGGGCAGCTCGTTTAATAAGACAAAATCGATTGTCCGTGACATCGAAGATCTACTCAAAGAGGATAACGATGTGATTAACTATACGTCTCAGATCGGGTTTGAACCCGATGCCAAATTCTTTGGTGATGCCGGGGCCATGGGTGTACAGCAGGCTTTTATTACCGTTGAACTGGTCTCTCGCAAAGAACGGGAGCGCTCAATCTGGGATATCGAAAATCAGTTGCGGGATAAAATAAACCGCATTCCCGGAATTCGAACAGCCGTGCTAAAGGAGATGGGCGGAACGGCTAAAAGCACTACTGCTGCTCCCATTGACGTGCGCATATCGGGACCGGATTTGGAGCAGCTTAACAGGCTGGCCAAGGAAGTGGCCGAGCGGGTACGCAATGTTGAGGGGGCTGTTAATATTTATCGCCAGTGGACCCTGGAACGACCTGAAGTACAATTTACCATTGATCGCTATAATACGGCCTTTTATGATCTCACACCCGGCTATATCGCCCAGGAGACATTTGCCGCCGTAGATGGGGTGCCGGTAAGCAGATTAGATGCACCTGACGGCACCGATCCCAATATTGTGGTCAGGTATGATTCTACCAATCGCAGGGTTTTGGATGATGTCTTGCAGACCAAACTGAAGCCCGGGCTGCCATTGTCATCCGTGGCAAAAACCGATGTGCAGCTGGCCCCGAACCTGATAACACGTGAAAATCTCATCCGCACGGCCGACGTGCTGGGTTTTACCTACGATCGGGCTTTTAGCCATGTCATTGCCGATATAGAGTCATCCATCTCCGAAATGGAGGTTCCCAATGGATATGAATTGCAGGTGACCGGTGAAAACTCCGACCTCCAGGAGTCGCGTTCACAAATGCTGGGCGCTCTGCTCGCCGCTCTCATTGCTGTTTACCTGCTGATGGTGGCCCAATTCCGCTCTTTTATTCATCCATTGACGGTTATGCTTGCCGTACCGCTTGTAGTGGTGGGGGCCGCAATTGCCTTAATCATTGCCGGCAAGGTGATCTCCATGTCGGTGTTGATCGGCTTTATTTTGTTGGTCGGTATAGCGGTTAACAACTCAGTCATTCTCATTGATTTTATTTTGCACCAGATGAAGGGCGAAAGCCGGGAAGAGATTGTAAAAAAATCGGTTGCGGTTCGGTTTCGTCCTATTATGATGACCACCTTCTCAACGGTGATCGGCATGTTGCCACTGGCGCTGGAGCTGGCACTGGGGGCCGAGCGGTTTTCCCCTATGGCCATCGTCATTATCGGTGGACTTACGGCTTCAAGTATTCTTACCATGGTGGTGGTGCCCGTCTTTTATACCGTGATTGATGATTTTACATCATGGCTGGGAGACATAAAGCCAGCAACGGATTCCCAATAGATTTTCCGAGATCCTCAATCAAATCAATCCCCACAGCAAGTGAGGTATTTATCCAGGGCCTCCTCAGACCAACATTACTTCATTGGCTGCCAATACATTAGAGGTATTTATGTGGTACATACATGCAAGGAATTTGGCTAATTTGCCCAAAATCCTTGTATTTCTGCGATCTCCATTTTGTTAATATCGAATCCTGGTTGTACAAAATAGCTTATCATTGACTAATATGGGTGTTCATTTTTTCAGTGAAGAAAAAACGAACCAAAAAATTCACCAGAAAATCCTAGATATTGTTCTACCTGATGCTCCAACCCGTCCATTGCTTATCCACACCAAGTGGTTTTACTGGGAACGGTTGCCGGGATTTTCTGGACTTTGGGGGAGCTCGCTGAAAATAAGCTTACCCCTCCGGCCTGTGGATTTGTGAGCCGCGGTTTAGTTATTTGTTACTGGTTTATTAGTTATTTGGCTAA
>NZ_JBINJF010000028.1:0-58252 GCF_043951865.1 Halalkalibaculum sp. DA3122 | reverse complement strand
GTTGTCCCAGCCCGGACCGCCCGTCGCCTGGTACAGATCCACCAGCGCCTGGCGATCCCCCGATACACTGTCCAACGTCTGGGCAGACAGCAACAGGGGCAGTCCAATTATGAGAACGACCAGAAAAGCGAAATGCAGAGAAGCTTTTATTATATAATTTTTACTTTGTATAAAATTTGTAAACGGCGTGCAACCGCCGCAGTCCTTGCGAGGGATGTGAGAGAGCATTGTAGATGATATTGTGTTAGTTATTTGGGTAGTCTAAGAAGGGTTTACCCAGTAATTGTTACAGTATTTTTTAATAAAATTAACTTTTTATAATATTTATTTTCGCATAAAAGATCTAACTTAAAACACTTCTGTACCTTTTGACATGCCATTACAGGCTCCTATCGTAGATCTTTATGCGATGTAGATGATATTACTTTAGATGTAAACAACTATAAATTGAGGAGTTAACCTCTTCTTGCTGCCCTAGTATACACAAATATTAGAAATTTCCAATACTTTATTTTATTTGTTCTAATAAAAATAGAATTGAGCATTCTGCCTGTTATACAAATTCTTCAAAGGTAGAGATTAACTGCTGTTATAGAGCCATTCAAACAGTATCGAGAGCACACAAGAAGCTTATATAGAGTACGCTTGATAAAGTTCCGAATTTTCTAAGAAAGGGAGAAAACCTAAAGGAAGGGCCAACAATAATCAGGGTAACCCAAGCAATTAACCTGAGTTCTACATAGTGATCTCACCCAGAATGCCTGTTTCCCTTGAAATGGCAAGAAAACAGTCCCTCCTTGAGGAGGGTGGGGCAATCGTGTGGGTCTGGCGATTGGATCGGGAGGTTCAGGCCACTAACATAGAATAACACCCCTCCCGCCTTCGGCGGCGCTCCCCTGAAGGGGAGATTAAGCCCTGCCCCAAAAAATTAAGAAACAATGTTAAAGCTGGAAACTATATCGAACTCATGTTAATTATTGAGATTGGGCAGAACTTAGGTCTTTTGATGTTTAGTTGGGTATCCAAAAAACCACAAACATTTTATCCCCAAAAGGAGCGTTCATTTTTTCTTCACATAAAAAGAGGGACTTTGCAAAAGGGGTTTCGCAAAGCCCTCAAAAAATCCACCTCTGTTTTAAAATGTAGCTGGCTAAAAGTTTTGCAATTCCCTATTCAATCAACGTAATCAACCTGCATTTTTAACCAGGCTTTCAACCATCCATCCCTGGGCATCAAATCGACCTTGATGCCAGTTTAATTGCCGGTCCCAGTATCCTTCACAGTTGTAGTACACTTCTTTAACAAATCCGTAACTCAACTCGACTATAAAGGGACGGTTTTCCTTGTCATACACGTAATCGATCGCCAGACATTGACTTTGTACCTTTTCGGCAACCTCCTGCGACAGGCGGATGGTCTCCTCATCAAAATGTTTTTTTTCAAACAGCACATGGCCGCTTCCGGAAGCCCTGAAATCTCCCTCACGGACCAACCGTTTAATGGCAAAGGCCTTGCCGTCAATAACGATCACCCGGATATCATAATCATTGCCGGGAATAAAATCCTGGAAGTACACGTATCCCTTTTCAGGACCGATTATTCGAGCAAATTCCGTGGTTCTCGCTAATCGCAGTATCCCCTTGGTCACATCCCACCAGCTGGTTTTTCCCTTTCTGAATTTATACCAGCGGTCCTTGAGATTTGCCACTTTATCATACTGGCTAAATCCACGGGAAAAAGCCCGATGGACCAGCCTGGCAGCTTCAGACCGGTTATTCACCAATTTTACGTGGGCTGACCCGGCCCCTCTGCGGAGCTTAAACACCTTGGGAAAAGTCGTATTTTCGACCCAGTTCAGCGCCTCTTGCTTGTTGTAAAATACATAGGAGGGAACCGCCGGCGCCCCTATTGCTTCCAGCAGATATTTTTGTCCGACCTTGTCGTCAAAATGCCATCCGGTGTAAAAGTCAGGAAACACTTTTTTGCCGGCGGTTTGCAGCGCAAAAATCAGCTGTTTGGCAAAAAGTACATCTTCGGCCCTTGCCTGGTTGAAGTGCCACATAAGGGCATCGCAGTCTTCCACCTGCTCAATAATATCAGTGGAGTAACAGTTTACAATCTTGTAATTGATATCGTGTTCTTCGCAGTATTCGATCCATTTGGAACTGAAATCGTCTTGCTTTTGATGGATAGCTATTTTCATTCTATTGCTCCAACTACTGTAGATTTATTATTCTGATCATACGTACTCGTGGAGTTCATCGATATCCGCATGATAATTTGGAGAAATCTGTTGTTAAATCTGCGGTTCTTTTAACCTGGATTATTACACAATAATTTACAGTATCAATGAATATTGCTTGTGAACAATCCAGGTTAAATGTATTCAATGACTCTGTCCGGTGTTTATACTCGCAGTTCGGCGGTCTCTTACAGGTTCATACATTCCGGTTCGTCGAAAATGGGGCCGAACCGCGCTTCAATAGCCCAGAAAAACGGGTTGTTTGCATTCCACTCGATCAGTTTTGGTTCTCCTTCCGCGTCTACAAACACATCCCATCCAATTATCCTGGTATAGGGAAAATGGCAGTGAGCATCCCGGCAAAATGCGGTGATTTTTGGTATAAAGGGAAGATTCAGATCAGCATATCTTGTCCCGGTATCGGGATGCCTGTTGTTCACAGGTATTCCGTTCCCCTCATACGCTTTTGGTGATACGGTGCCGTCAGGATAGACAAAAATCCAGTTTCCTCCCTGGGAGGCATTGTCAACCCGGTTTCCACCAATGCCAAACCGAATAATAATAAACTTGATTTTTATCTCTCCATCTTGCGTTAGGTAACTCATAACTCGAAATGTATTGACGGAGTGAGGATATAGGCTGCTCATTTCCGGGTGCTGCTTAACCACGTTCTGGAATACCAGGTCGGCTCCAGGAGATAATTCCTGTAAATCTATCTCTTGGGGATCTTTAAACATTATTTCATTTCCACTCCGACCGCTAACGGGCTTTATAATGATTTCTCCAGGCTGGTCGCGTAATATCTGCAGCGCCTCATTCTTAGTTTTAAATCGACCCTCTTCATCAAAGTAGAGACCGTTAGCACGAACAACTATCGATTTTACAATTGAGCTATTAAATATTTTGTGATCTAAGGCCTTCGCTTCGCTAAAGCGCATATACTTTTCAGGATTCATCTTAGGCAACAGTTTAAAACGATAATACTCGTCGGGAATCCATCCTTCTTTGAACTCGCCCCTCAACTCGGTATACAGGGCCAGCCAGGGCCAATACGCCGGGCTATCAAAAACGTCTCGACAGTAGGTTTTAATGGTCTTTATCATCTTTTGATCAACTATCTGCTGCCCGTTTCGAGTAATCACCCTCTCCCTAATCTTCTTTGCTTCATCTCTTGACATCCTGTATCTCAGATATCCGGACCAAGATTTGTTGATCCGCTCAAGAAACATTTTCCCCCTGTACAAGGCTCTGGATGTTAAACTGTATTGTCTTTTCTTTTCCATTCTTATTCTATCACTTGTATATCCGTGTAATGACTCTCCTGATTGGGTCAGCATCAGCTCCTTCAGCGATGCGACAGGGAGGGTACCAATGCTACTCAATAGCCACTTCTGCCTAGTCCAATCATTGTAATGCCCAGTGGTTGGTTTTGCAATATTCAATTACTTCATCCGTAAATTCTCCGAAAAAGGGTTTTCCTCCATACTGGGAGAACCGGATGGTATGGCCTTGCGTGTTAATTTCAATGACCTTCCAATTGCCCTCTCTGTCGCGGGTAACATCCAGCCCAATAATTCTTGCGAAAAAAACATCTCCGGCCACATCCAGGCAGAACTGCTTCAGCTCCTCATGGGCGGGTACCTGGATGTCAAATGTATAGCCCGTATCCGGGTGTTCGGTATATTTAGTTCCATATTTATCAACCGCATACCTGTTTAAAAAACCATTTTCGCGGATTCTTGTATGGATCCCCCCCGAGGTCTCATTATCGAGTGAACCGCCTTTTCCCATGCGCAGTGCCATGCTGAGCACATGAGGGGTATTATCTTTTACTGATTTATAGATATAGACCCGGATAGTATTTAGCCCCACCGGATTAAATTTTTCAAAAAAATGATGTTGCAAAACTCGCTCCTGCACAACAAAATCCTGGCTTTCCCTGCACCTGTGAATTAGTTCCTCCGCACTTTTAACAATAAAAACATCCTGGCCTCCAAATGAATCTACGTTGGGCTTCATTACCACCGGGAATGAGAGTGTACCTGCCTTTTGGGACAGCTCGTCAAAATGAATCTCCTTTAAATCAGAATCCAGGTATCGACCCTCTATCCCGTGAAGAAAACTTTCAGGAAATGTTCCATCGGGAAACCAGCGGTTGTAAAAACTTTTATGGCTAAAAAAATGAGCTGACTCATTATCCATTAATGTAGGCTCGATATCGGATACAAAAATATCTTCGGGAACCATTCGTGCATCCGATTTTCCAGACATGTTGGCACATATTCTCAGTGTATCCAAATCAACATTTTTTCTGAACACCGCCCACCTGTTTTTATGTTCGGCTTCCACCTGTTCATCGCAGGCCGTTCGATAGGTTTCGTTGGCACTGAACACCCGTTCATGCCGTTGAGACCAAGACTTCTCCGCCCCCCGCTTCCTGGAATAATAAAATAGAAGATTCTTTAGCCGCTTTTTGATGGGCAGGTCTGTATTTGATAAAATCGTTTTTATCATTTTGCATCTCTTTTGTGGTTTAAACCCGCTGTTCAATCAATTTTCCCAGCTGAACTGAATTCATAAACTCTACATCTGGCCACCTTTCGGTGATTTCCCGGAGCAGCTTTTTCATCAGCACCAGGTTCTCGTCCCTGTTTTTTTCATCGATAAAGCCGATATAGTTTAACCGGTGAGAACAAATTATAGCCGGTTTCCCCAGTTTGAAGGCAACAGCAATATCCTTCAGGCATCGGTTTACCTGGGCTGCTTTATCCTTGAACAGGCTTGGTTCAAACATTGCATTTCGGGTTAAATATATTTGACCTTGGCTGTTTTGCTGTCCCAGATAGTGCGTATTAAGCTGAATTGTGCCGTCATAAAGCGGCTCCTTCATTTTTCTGCGTCCCTGGTAGTAGTGCACTCCCTTTTGGGATATGAGCTCGTCATAATCCGGACTCCAAATATGGTTGGGCGGAATAAAGGAGGCAGACCTGAATCCAAACAGGTCCTCAAACAGATCCAGGCCCTCTGCGACTATTGATAATTTTCCCCCCTTGTCGGCCGCAGATGAGTACCTCAAAGATTCGACATACCTGTTACCTCTTCCGGGCTCCCCTTTTGGAATACAGCCGGGCATTCCATGTTCAAAGCCAAACATGGCGTCCCTGTCCCGTTCCTGGAGAGCACTCATAAACATCGATACATTCAGGTGTTCCCTGCCGTGAGACTGGGGATAAAACAGGCCGGCTTCCATTCCCTGATTCCAGTAATCAAAGCAGTTTGAATGACCGGGATATTTTTGGAACGTCTCAGTCACAGGCTCATAAAAGTAATCACTGAATCCGGCGCTTTTAATACGTTCAAAATCGGGATTGGCCACAAGCACATTTGCAGTCAGAACCGCCGGGTTTCCGTGGCAATCCCGGAATTGGTTCAAGAGCTCAAACAGTAATTCCAGGTCCTTTTCGCTTGCCAGGCTGTCATAGCGTTCATAGGCGATTGTGTCTACCCTGTACCCGGCCTGCAGGCATTGCTCATATACCTCCCTGGAGGGCATCCTGATACTTCCCCAGTCATCTGATTCTATCACCACAATTTTCCTGTCGGTGCGCCATCCCGGAATATTGACCAGGTATCTGCCCGCGGTTTTTCGAATTTTCTTCAGCATTTCCATCCCGTTCCGCCTACAAAATCAAGGTTTTCAGTGCATCATTCAGTGAAATGTGGTCCCCGGTCAGAAACAGGGCGATGACCGGGTTTCCAAGAATAGCCGTGGCACTCATGGAGTAAAGTCCGATCCTGAACGCCACCACCACAAACAGTAACAGGGCCGGAGTCGCAAGCGCGATGAACCGTTTCATCACGACCTCATCTTTTCTGTTTTGAACATACAGTGTTATCAAAGCCATGGCGCAGAGATTTGCAATAGTGACATATCGCGACCCGGAGGGAATCAGGCTCAAAATATTTGCCGTACCATAGAACAGCAGGATAAACGAGAACATGTTCATCCACCTCCTGTTTTTCAGGAAAAAGTTTTTGCCCTTCAGGTATAATACGACCAGGAATCCCATTACCGACCATTTCAAGGCTACAGTATAAAATCTGGCATACCACACGGGACCTCCGCCGCCTTCCCCGCCCTGACCTTCTGATTCAACCAGATAGCTGTCTGTTCGTTCATAGAGTATCTCCGGGGCATAGGTTTGCATAAAATTATTTATGACGGTCAGGTTAATCTCTGAAATAAAAAATGTGGAGATAAAAAACAGGAAATACAGCGTCACCCGGTTCCCCAAAAAGATATACCCATACAGGAGTCCAACCGGAACGATAAATGAGAAGTGCATCAATATCGAGAGGGAAGCGACAGCAAGTCCCGACCTTTTCTCTTCAAACAGGTAGGGCAACAAGCCGTACAGAAATATGTGTGTGGCAGTCCACATCCGAAATCCGTTCATGTACCAGACCGGTACTATAAGTGCAAAACAGATCAACAGGAGATACGTAATCATGCGTATCTTCCCCTGCAGTTGCTCCAGTACGTACCAGATATTCCGGGAATAAAAGAAGCCAAAAATGGTTCCGAACACCAGGGTAAGCACCACCTGGCTGCCAGATACTCTTGAAACGACAAGGGCTATCAGCGTTCTGAAGATATCGAGCTCCCCGCTCTCCAGGTAGTAATCCAGGGCGCCGCTCAGCGACAGGCTCCTCTCGTGCAAAATTTGGACCTCTTCAACATAGCGGACGATATCACTGCCCTGGCTTTCTGTACCTATCGCAAAACAGAGACCGTAAAATGCCACAAATGCCCATAGTATATTCTTTCCCCAGCTGCTGCGATAATTTCTAAATGCAGAAACAAGCGCAAGCAGTGGCCAAACTAAAAACAGGATGGCGGAATAAAAGCCCGTTTTCCCTTCTGAATTATTCATACGCCTACCTTCTGTTGACATAAATCTAAAAAGTTGCGACACACGTTCTCTATCCTGAATTGGTCCATATCTCCAAATTCATACTTCCTGGTATAGTTTCCACTGAGGAATTCGTTAATTGCATTTTTATCAATATCGGAACTCGTTACAGAGAGCACCGGCCGGCCAGCCAGGTAGTAATCAATTAATTTGCTTGGACGCTGCAGAGAGGTGCTGTTTTCAAAGTTTACCAGGAAATCCATCGTTGAGAGCACTTTCAACAGTTCACTGCGGGGTATGTAATCACGAATTTCAATGGTCCCCGCACTCCGTTCAACATACGGCTCCACGAGGGATCTGCTCCTCGTATAGACAATGAACTTGTAGGGATGGCCAATACTGGTCAGGTAGTCCAGGAAAGCCCTGGGATCCCGCCCGCCCGGGATAAATCCACCGGCATAGGCAAAGGTTGGAACCGCGTGCTCGCGATACCGGACCGCCTCTGTTCCAGGGGCTTCAAACTGAAATCCCTGGGGAATCACCCTGATTTTGTCCCGGAATTCCGGGTAGTATCCCTCTTTGGCGTCTTCGATCGGCACGGTGATGAAATCCGCCTTGTTGCAGAAGTATTTTTCCACGTATTTGAAATAGAACATCTTGTTGAACGAGTCGAGCACAGCTCCCATATAGGGATCTCCACAGTCGGCCACCCAGGTGCCGGCCACCGGATCTTTTTCATCCCATGCCCAGGCCACCCCCCAGTGAATCGGGTGTGGAACCGCGATGGATATCAGCAGGTCGTATCCCGCCTCGTTCTTTAGTGCGCGTTTTACTTTAAACGCCAGCTCAATATTGGGATATTCAAACAACTGAAGAGCCCCCCTGCGCAACGCCCGTTTAAAAAGTGTGGTTATACCGTTCGTCCCGTTCATATCTATGTCGGGCAGCCGTTTATCTCCCAGGTCTTTAATGGTTACCCCGAACTCCTCTTCAAATGGAATGTGATATCTGTCATTTTTCAACGTCAACAACGTAACGTCATGCCCCTGCCGGGCGAACTCCTTCACAAGCTCCGTGGCCCGGAATGAGCGCGGCGAGTTCACCGGGTAAAACGAACTGCTGATAATAAGAATTTTTTTTTCATCTGAAAGCATGTTAAATCTTGATAATTAGATATTCTGAAAACTATAGCTCATTATTAGGCTTCTTTGTTTCAACCAGTCAGATTTTTAAGTAGATGGCACCATTTCGAACATTATGTATACTTGCTTTTTTATTCCCTGACTTTATGCGGATCTTTTAACTTAAATAGCAATAACAAATTCCCATATAGCTGAACCACCAGTTTGATAAAGTCGATGTATAGTACAACAAATCGTTCATATTTTTTTGAAATCTGTGGGTTCTTTCGAAAGAGTCTTTGGAAGGCTCCTTTCAAACTACTAAGCAACACTTTGAGTTGTCCACACTGATATTTTTCTCTTGTAATAATTGATCCCCAACAGATATGCCTATAATGTTTTTTTAATAATGCCCGCAGAGTTTTTCTGGCCGGATGCCTTATGATCACAGATTCACCGTATTGCATATCATATCCCTTGCCCACGCATCGTTTAGAAAATTCCCAATCACCACCTGATTTCAATGTTGAATCAAATTTTCCAGCTTTATAGAAGATCGATTTCTTAATAATTAAGTTTGCCGTACAGCTTTTCCCGTTGGGTACCCACTCTTTTTGACGAAAAGCAAAATGTTTATCATAGATATAAGCATGTTTTGCACCATCCTCTGCTAAAAAAACTTCGATTTCACCCCCAATCAGATCACAATTGGTATCCTCAAACATTTTTTTTGCATTACTCAGCCATTGTGTATCAGGAATACAATCTGAATCTGTAAATGCCAGTATACTTCCATTTGCCACGCTTGCACCTGTATTTCGGGCAGCATATGATCCAGGATTAGGCTCTTCAATAATTCTTGCATTCCTCGGTAGATTTAACCCGTCTGGTAATGGAACCGTGGAAGCATTATTAACTACCACAATCTCATATAATTCCTGATCGAGACTTTGTTTTTGTAATGCACTCAAACACAATTTCAGGGTTTCCCAATTATTGTAAACAGGAATTATTACAGAAAATTCAGGTGCTGATTTAGCTTTCATGGGGACCTTTATTCGTTTTTAAAATATAGATTACGGCAGAAATACGATGATAGAAATAAAAGAGCGGATTTACCTTATTTCTAATTAAATCAGGTACGATCTTCAGAGTCCCCAGTAGCGCCTTAACCAGTGCTAACGGACCGTTTAGCCGACAATCCACACCACCTGTTACCCATATCAGGCGTTTGTCATATTTGGGAATTTTTTTGACGGTATTTTCATACGGATGGTGCACGATATATTCAGGAAAATACCGCACCGTTAATCCCGCATCGATACAGTCTTGCACAAACAGGCGTTCATCCGAACCGATCAATAGCGGCTGTCCGGCACCAAACCGTTCATCAAAACGGATCTTTTTTTCTTTAATTTTCGGAATCCGAAATCCCATTTCTACCGTTCCCACCGAAGGCGCATCCTGGTAGGTAATGCTCTTCTCCGGGTACCGTTTATAAGGAGGCTCTCCCGGACCGGTTTGTATCTTAAACAGGGCAACATCCACCTCCGGATGCTCCTCAAATACCCTCTCCAGAGTCTCAAAATTATTCTTCGCATAGGTAACATCGTCATCCGCAAAAAGACCGATATCGCCATCAGCAAGTCGGATCGCGTTATTTCTAGACTTGGTAACACCCCTGCCGGGGATATGGGAAACCCGAATATCCTCTCGCTCAAGAAAGGAAGGCGTACGTCGGTACTGCTCATCGGTATACTGGTGTGAAACGATGTAATAAATCCCTTCCTGCTGTCCCAGGATCACTTTGTCCAGATTATAGATCCCAGAATCAATTGTAGAAATCAGTATGTTAATGGTTCGCTTCAATTTAGGTTCTCATTTCACTCTTTATGTTGGAACAGTAACTGTTGAGATACTCTGTCTTCAACAGTTACCTTGAATATCAGTATGGACCACCAGTTCATAAACATTCTATACAGATCCGTTTTCTACCAAAATACATTACCCTATTCTTGTAGAATGTGCGATCTCTGGACCATAACTCTCTTGAACTCCATGAGCACATTTTAAACAGGAATTATAATAGAAACTTGTGCCATGTATATCCTATTTTATTATTTTCTAGAGTAAGTTTATTCAGTCTGTTTATAAAACCTATTATTAAATTTCCTCGAAAATCCGATTTATCCTTTGCCGCATCACCTTATTGGTATACGACTTTTTAACCGTTGCTTGTGCTTCTTCTCCCAGCTGTTCCCGCAGTTCACTATCACAAATTAACCGCTCAATACACGCTTTTAGCTCATCGTTGGCATACTCAGGTACCAACAGTCCGTTTTTCCTATGCTGAATCACATCAGGTATGCCGGCATGAATAGTAGAGACTACCGGCTTTTTGAGGCACATCGCTTCCAGAATTGAGACAGGTGTTCCCTCCATATCTCCATTCGCGTCAGTTCGACTATTGAGCACAAAAATATCTGCTCCATTCAGCAAATCTCGGACCTGTTCCTGGGATACTCTTCCATAAAAGGTGATCTTGTCATTATGGCCTCGTTCCCTGGCCAGCGCTTTGGTTCGCTGAAGCTCTTCCCCATCTCCCGCAATATGCAGCTCAATATTTGGATAGTTGTCCGCCAGTTCCGAGAAAACTTTAACCAGGTCCGGAACCCCCTTCGTACTGGCGATTCTTCCGGAATGGACGATTCTGATTGCATCCGACGACCGCCCATTCTTTTGAATGACAAATTTTTGGGGATCGACCGAACACGGAATCACGTGTACCTTCTCCAGCCAGGGTTCCAGCTCCAGGTTTTCAATCATATGCCGGCTCACGATGATGATTCCCGAAGCGTATTCAAAAAGTTCGGGCAGCTTTTTTTTGTAGGATTCATTCTTCAACAGCCGGGAGGCATCGTGTCCGTGAAAGGTGACCACCAGCGGGATGTCGAACGCCCTGGCCAACCCCATGATCTCAACAGCATTTGGGCCAAAATGCGCGTGAATAGCACCGATATCCCCCTTTTTTAACAATTTACGGAGCCTCAGGTATGATCGGAATCCCATCTCAAAATCGGTATTCAGCCACGTCCGTATCGCTTTTCCTGCAACGCGGCCTATCCATGACTTCGGTCTTTTTACCAGGTGTTGATTAAATATGGAATAATCAAACCCGTGTGGATTCGTAAACTCCCGTGCCAGCAGGTGAACCTCAAAGTTCTGTGCCAGATCGCGGGCCTGCTGGTATACAAACGTCTCGCTGATCAAACAAAATGCGCGATTATATACTATTATCTTCTCTTTGGTTTCCATTATAATCCGTCTGTATTTACCAGTAAAAAGATGCTTTAATACTACTATGCCAATCTAAGACTATTAAGAATTTTGGATTTTAAAAGACTCAACGCCCTATATGGATGCAACAAATATCCCATCGATGGAACCAGTTGATTTGCATATTTCATTTGTGGGAAGTACCTGTATCCAAAAGCTCTATATATTTTCAGAAAAGCCTTTGATCTTTCTTTTTTTGATTCAATTTCGTTAGCATACATGTAAACATTCATCGCCGACTTTTTTAGTCCGATTTTCTTAATTAACTGCTTTTTATTTGGTGCCAGCGTCAATGCTAGATCCAATAATCGTTTTGCGTCATTTATCCAGTTATTAATGTGATCACTAGTCTGGCTAGTGATGGAGCCTTTATGTTTTCTGAAGCTCGCTTTTACATCCGGCACGTCCGCCCGTTCGCCTGCGGCCATGCATTTAAATTGGGCGGCCACATCAATATAGTGGTCATATTTGGGTTCGAATCCGCCCACCGATCGCAGTATCTCCGTATTAAACAGCGAGCTGCAGAAAAAGATATTGATTTCTCCGCGGTACCAGGACAAAATAAAATCATCCAGCTCGGCCCCGTCAGCCCTGTTCTCATTTTCCCTCAATATATTATCGTGCTGGTCTATCACCCGGCTCCCACTCATAATCAGTGCAAGCCCTTTTCGATATTCGGCGCCCTCCATACAGGTTTCAATAAAATCAACATCTATGCGATCGTCATCGTGGTACATGTGGAAATAGTCGCCCCGGGCTTTATCCAGCAAAAAATTCCAGTTCCCGTAGGCTCCCAGGTTCTCCTGCTGCTGGTAAAATTTTATCCGGGGATCGGAAAAAGAGCGGACAACTTCCGGAGTCTCATCGGTTGAACAGTTGTCAGAAACCAGTATTTCGATATTCTCATAGTTCTGCCTGGTGGCGCACTCCAGCGTTTGGCGCAAGTATTTATCTGCCCGGTTATAGGTCGGAATAGCGATCGTGATAAATGGCTTGCTGTATTTATTCATGTTCTCTCTTTTCTTTTATTTGTTAACCAAACTACAAAAGGTTCAGCGCAAAAAGTATTAATACTTTTTCATAAAACCGGCACCTCTCATCTCCGGATAAAATATCAATTGACCTGCTTAATATTTAACCGTATCCCCTAATGTTAATTACATTTAACTTACTGCTTTTAATAAAATTAAATAATCAAATAGAAGATCACATAATAATTTACGGATGGACAATTTTTCTACAGCAATACCCTATCAATAGTAACCGGGAGATTAAGCTGCATTTGCATTTTTTATCCCGGTACAGCGGAGTATAGACAATGATATACTGAACATTTTTTACCTCATAGAATTCTTGTATTCAACCAGCTTTAAAAATTTCAGCATGAATTCTCATAGCCATAATTCGGTCGGTCTTCCTCAAACTGATATACATTTTGATGCTTTTTCAACTCCCGAATCCAGACATATCCTTCTAAAGGATGAAAGAAATATCTCGTTATTATGCTCAGTTTCAACATAATATCGCGCTTCTTTTCCATACTTCCTGCGCAACTCATCATTGGAAAGAAGACGATTTAATGCCTCTTCAAGATCCAACAGGCCTTCAAGTCCCGTTCCTTTATGTTGACCGATAGTAATTCCATATCTCTCTACTAATCCCCCCCAATCTTCGTAGCTGAGTACCGGCGTCTCTAGAGCAAATGCCTCTAAAACCGATACAGGTGCTTCTTCATGTATAGAGGTGTTCACAAGTACCCAGGCCGAAGATAACAGTTTCAGTTTCTCCTCACCGGTTACATGACCCAGCATTTTTACATTTTCGGGGACTTCTCCAAGACTCCAGCCATTGTTCCCGTTAAAATGATTTTGTCCAAGCATGAGAAAATTAACATTAGGGAACTTTCTTGCTAATTCTATAAATACCCATGGGCGTTTTATCGGATCTAGGCGACCCAAAAAAATTACCGTTGGCTTGCGAGCTTTTTCAATTTCAACATATGTATAGTCCAATACAGATGGATTTGGAAGAACATATTCTGATTCCGGAAGACCATACACCGCCTCATTACTTTCTCTCATATATGGCATTTTGTTAGCAAGTTTAACCTTCGGTGGTTTAGGAAATTTACGGTTCGCATATTCAGAGAGTTGCTGTGTATTTTTTTCATAGATTCCAGCAGGCTTTACATCTTCTTTACCGGGAATCTTAAGCGACATTATCTTATCAACATCCTGTGGGGACCATGGATCCCTCACCCAAACTACAATAGGAGTAAATGGTAATGCATTGAATACACCTCTATAGCTAATTCTGTAATCAATAGTCAAAAGAATATCAATTCGACTGAAAAACATTTTACTAAAATTTTGTAATCGATTGCCATTTAAGGGCACGTAAGGGATATCTTGCGACACTTTTTTTTCACTTCCATTACCTATTTTATCAGCAGTTAGAAAACATACGTCGCAATAACTTTCGGGATGATTGCTCAGCACCTGGGCAGCTCTTTTAGCTGCCCAGCCAAACCCTCCGACCCGGCCGATACTTGTATCAAAAAATTCATTTGCAACGATACCAACTTTAAGAGGAATACCTAACTTGGTAAAACTCATATTATAAAAGATATTTTTTTTAGTATAAGTGTTTTGCAAAGTTGTTCTTTTAGTTATTTTCGTTTTCGCAGTAAGTATTTTTCACATTTACTAATTACAAACAACTGTATCGTGCATGATTAGTATGGTCAAACCCTCACTTCGCTCTTTAAAAATCTAAGTCAACTTTTCTACACAACAGACAAAGTTTTGATACTACATCATACAGAAATGTCTTATAACAAGGTTTTTTCTATATAGGATTAAACACGAAATTCAGTTCAACATTTGACTGGCCGCGTTCTCTCCGCTCCTGAACGCCTGGTCGGTCCAGATATAGCCCCAGTCTCCGTAGCGGCCGCAATAGCGTATCCCGATATCATCCAGGTAGCCGTGGACCGTCTCGAGGGCCTGCTGCCGGTCAAGATCAAAAATGACGTTGGCATAGGATATAAAGCCCGTGCTTTTATGAAGAATAGTATCCTCTTCGCTGATCAACCCGCACCGCTTGAGGTCGGCGATAACCGGCTCGATGCAATCTTCCGGCTTGCGGTCTACCGGCCGGTATTTGTCGGAAAAGTAGATCTCGGCCTGGATGCTTCCACAACCGTCCGGGACCGTATTTGGTGACATCAGGTGGGGAAAACTCAGCCGCGTAAAGATGATATCCGGGTCGTAGAAATAGGTCCATATCGCCTCGGTAAAGTCGTCGCGGTCGATCCCGATGTTCACCAAAATACAGCTCGTACAGGCCAGCTTTGCGCCGGCTTCGGCCACATCGGCGGGTACATCCTCAATGATATTGCCCGTCAGCTCCGGCAGCGGTATCGACGAAAGAACCTCATCATATTCGACGGTTTTTCCATTACCGAATCGAATCAGCTTATTTTTGGCATCAATACCCGTGACTTTGTGATTCAGCTTGATGTCGGCCAGTTCGGTAAATTTATCCAGGTAATGGGCGAATCCACCCTCTGTCGGGTACCTGAATTTGTCAATGTAGTGGACATCGGGCGTTGCCGGTTTTAACGCTCCTTCGAGTACCTCTTTCATATCGGGCTGATACAGGCGGGGGCCCAGCCAGTCGATATCCATATTTTCGGCCTCCACCGTGTGATACTTTTTGCCGTACACCATGGGAAAGGTTTCTGCGAAGGTTTCCCCGAACTTGGCATACAGCCACTCTTTGTAATTGGTGATATTCCCGTTGGATTTGTGCTTCGCCTCGATAAAGTCATCCAGTACCTCAACAATCAGGTCCTCAGGCAAACCGTACAGGTTGCACTGTGCCGGGTGCTTGATCCAGTGGCCCTGCCAGTAGTTATTCACTGAGGCCTTCACTGTTTCAAACTCCTGGTCCACGTTTTCAGCCAACAAGTCGCGGATGCGTTCATCCTCGGTAAATGAAATATGAGGTCCGTCGTCAAAAATAAAACCGTCTTCCATCTCGAACGATGCGGTGTGCCCCCCGATATATGAATTTTTGTCGTACATGCGGATCTCCTGATCCACCCCTTCCTGGCGCAGCCTGTAAGCGGCCCCGAAACCGGCCATTCCTGTTCCCAATATGCAAATCATATTATCGCTATTTTTAATTGTTTTTTATTGTGATGTTGCAACATTTAATTCCTTTTTCCACCATTCGATCGTGTCATCTATGCCGTCCTCGAGGTCAAAATGGGGAGTCCATCCCACCTCATCCCGAAGCCTGGTTATATCTGCAAGTACCACCGGGGAGTCAAATTTGCTCTCGACCGGTCCGTAGTGCAGCAGGTCTGTTCCATCCAGCTTTTCTCCCGCCAGGTCGACAATTTCGCGTAACTTGACGGCCCGCCCGGAACCGATGTTAACAGCGCCGGTTACCTCGCTTGCCAGCAGTGCCACCAGGGCATCCGCCACATCTGCAACATGGAGATAATCTCTCATCTGGTTGCCATGGGAGAAGTTTGCCTGCTTGTTCATCAACAGCGACCGGATGGCGTATGCCACAAGCCGATTTTCGGCCTCGTGGGGACCATAGACGAAAAATATTCTGCCGGTGACGTAGCTGAGTCCCGTTTTGGCGGAAAATTTTTCGAGGATGTTATGTACAGACGTTTTACACTCACCATAGATCGATTCGGGCTGTGTTGGGGTAATCCCTTCGCTGCAATACCCGTACTTCCAGTCGTACTCGGTACAACTCCCCCCGAAAACGATTCTCTCTCCCCCGTTTTCAGCAAACCTGCGCGCCAGGTGCAGCGTGGCTTCGACCCATTCAATATTATGCCCGGATGTCATTCGTTGTTTGGGATCGTCATACCAGGCCAGGTGTAGCAGCCCGGAAGCCTTCACACGCTCGCAAAGAGCGGCAACCTGGTAAGCATTCAGCAGGTCCACCGAATGCCAGGTAACATCGGCCCGGAGGTCCCTCGTGTTGTCTTTTGAAGTGACAGCGTGGACATCGTATCCGAGATCCTGAAGAAATGGGATGGTGTGGGTACCGATAAAACCGGTAGCCCCGGTAAGAATAATTTTTTTCATGATATTGCAATATTGGCGTTCAAAAAAATTGGCAGGCGTCTGTGTTATACTTCCACCGTTTTATTGTTCCTGGAATCATCGAAAAGCGGCCAGCTTCTGTCTTTTCTGGAAATCACCTCCGGTTCCGCCGGCCACTTGATATTAAATTCAGGATCATTCCACCGGATCCCCTTTTCCGCGCCGGGAGCGTAGAATTCGGACACCGGGTAGTATACCTCGGTATCATCTTCGAGGGTGAGAAAGCCGTGGGCAAAACCCTCCGGCACGTAGAGCATTCTGCGGTTATCCTGATTGAGTTCGACCCCGATCCATTTCTTAAAGGTTGGAGAATTCGGACGCATGTCGATGATCGCATCAAATATCGCCCCCTTTGTACATTTAATCAGCTTGGCCTCCTGGTGAGGTTCCTGCTGGTAGTGCATCCCTCTGAGTGTATGTTTTTTTTGACTGTATGAGGTATTTGCCTGGACCACCGGAAATTTGATTCCATTATTGGCAAACTCTTTTTCACAAAATGCCCTCGCAAAGAATCCCCGGGTATCAGCATATCTTTCCAGCTCGATTATGTATGCGTCCTTTAGATCCGTCTTTTTAAATAGCATGGTTTTGTCTGAGATAATTATAGTTTGGCTGTTCTGCATTCAGCTAATATGCCGATGCCAGTTTTAAAACAGATGTTTTATCTTTGACAGGGTTAGTCAACCCGTTTTGTCACTCTAAATGGTTTTTGCGAAGGTTACCGAGACGCCCACAAAGGCAATAGTTACCCCGTGGCCGGTCTCGGACCAACGCTACAAGTGCATGTGTGCCGAATTTCTTCGACGGCAAAAGCACATCTCTCTTGATGTATAGCCAGTCTCGTAAATTCGGTGTCTCAATATTTGCACTTGTCAATATGTTGAAGCCGTTGCCAAACCCCTTGGCTTTCAAAGCCTCTTGTACTGTTGAAGCGACCTTCTCGTCTCAATCCACCAATATTAAATCAAGAAGCGTGCCAGTTTTGCAACATTTTCTTAAATCGCCATTGAGAGCGATTAAACACATAATTTTATCTCGTGCCGGACTCTCACCATTAATTCGATTGTTGATTCCTTCTATCAGCAGAAAATGCACCGAGTAATTTTTACGCAAACATTGTGTAAAAATTACCCGGGGTTTTAAATCTATGCTGCTGAAGCGTTTGGCCCATTTCCCCCAGATCTTTTTATCCTATTGGATCAAGCCAAAAGGAACAGCTCTACTGGGAGGATCGCTTTTTTTTCTATTGAGGTTTCCAATCATCTTTCCCGGTTATTTTTTTTAAAGATTTAAAAACGAACAAAAAATTGCCGTCGGAAAGGTTAAAACCAGAATCAATGTGGCGTCAAGTTTTGTTCACGAGGGTATGCCGGCTGCCGCCTCTTCCCCGCTTTTGAACGCCTGGTCGGTCCATATGTAGCCCCAGTCTCCGTAGCGGCCGCAATAGCGTATCCCGATATCATCCAGGTAGCCGTGGACCGTCTCCAGGGCCTGCTGCCGGTCGAGGTCAAAAATGACGTTGGCATATTTGATGAACAGCGTGCTTTTATGGAGGATCGTATCCTCTTCGCTGATCAATCCACACCGCTTGAGGTCGGCGATAACCGGCTCGATGCAGTCTTCCGGCTTGCGGTCTACCGGCCGGTATTTGTCGGAAAAGTAGATCTCGGCCTGGATGCTTCCGCAGCCGGGGGGAACATTATTCGGCGACATCAGGTGGGGAAAGCTCAACCGCGTAAAGATAATATCCGGGTCATAGAAATAGGTCCAGACCGCCTCGGTAAAATCATCGCGATCCACCCCTATATTTACAATGATGCAGCTGGTACAAGCCAGCTGCTCTCCCGCCCTTGCCACATCCTCCGGAACGTCTTGTATAATATTTGTAACAAGTTCCGGCAGGGGTATGGATGAAAGAACCTCATCATATTCGACGGTTTTCCCGTTGGCGAAGCGGATTAGTTTATTTTTGGCATCAATACCCGTTACTTTGTGATTCAGTTTGATGTCGGCCAGCTCGGTAAACTTCTGCAGGTAATGGACAAATCCACCCTGCGTAGGGTACCGGAACTTGTCGACGTAGTGAACATCGGGCGTGGACTCCACCAGGGCGCCCTGCAACACCTCTTTCAGGTCGGGCTGGTAGAGGCGGGGCCCCAGCCAGTCTATATCCATCTTTTCGGCCTCAACCGTGTGGTATTTTTTTCCGTACACCATCGGGAACGTCTCTGCAAAGGTTTCACCGAATTTGGCGTAAAGCCACTCCTTGTAGTTACTGATCTGGCCATTGCTCCTGTACTTGGCTTCGACAAAATCGTCAATCACATCAACCACGAGGTCGGAAGGCAGCCCGTGAAGATTACACTGGGCCGGGTGCTTGATCCAGTGGCCCTTCCAGTAGTTGTTGACCGTGGCCTTGAGCGTCTCATACTCGTGATCGATATTTTCGGCAAATAGTTGTTGCAGCCGTTCGTCGTCGGTAAAGGAGATATGGGGACCGTCGTCAAAAATAAACCCGTCATCCGTTTCGTAGGAGGCGGTGTGTCCGCCGATGTACGGATTTTTATCGTACATGCATATTTCTCCCCCGACCCCCTCCTGCCGCAAACAATACGCAGCCCCGAAGCCGGCCATACCTGTACCCAAAATTCGAATCTTCATTCTCTCGATTTAATTTATCGCTATCTTGTTTGTGTACTGATTCAGTCAACAATATGAACGTGCGGGATCGGGATAATAAACTTTCCTCCCCAATCACGTATAAAACTGTTTTGATCGATTATCTCCTCTTTCAGGTTCCACGGCAGAATCATCAGGTAGTCGGGCTTGTCCTCCCTTACCGTTCCCACTTCCTTAACCGGGATGTGCGTGCCCGGGAGGAATTTCCCCGCTTTATTGGGGTTGCGATCCACGACATAGTCAATTATGTCGGTTCGCACCCCGCAATAGTTCAGCAGTGTATTTCCTTTGGCCGCCGCTCCATATCCGGCAATTCTCTTTCCCTCATTTTTGATTCGGATCAAGGTCTCCAACAGATCGCGTTTAAGCTGTTGGACATCCTGAGAAAAATGATAGTAGGTAGAGAGTTGATCGAGCCCGGCTGAAATCTCCTTGTCATGCAGGGCTCTAACCGATGGCTGCTGCTCATGAGAGCTGTTCTTGTGACAGGCGTAGATACGCAGCGATCCGCCATGGGTCGGTATCTCATCCACATCGAAAATGTTCATCCCGTGGTAATCAAATATGGTCCTGACCGCCAGGAACGAAAGGTAGGAAAAGTGCTCGTGGTAGATCGTATCAAACTCATTTTCCCGAATAAGATTTAACAAGTGAGGGAATTCCAGCGTGGCCACCCCTTCCGGTTTCAGCAGCGTTTTTATCCCGCCCACGAAACTATTTATATCCGGTACGTGTGCAAGTACGTTGTTGGCGACAATCAAATCGGCACGCCTGTTTTGAGATGCCAGCTCTTCCGCCAGTTCCTTGCTGAAAAACTCCACTAAGGTGGGGATCCCCTTCTCTATTGCGGCCTGGGCCACATTTTCTGCGGGCTCAATGCCAAGGATCGGGACATTTTTGCTGAGAAAGTTTTTCAGCAGGTAGCCGTCGTTGCTGGCCAGCTCCACCACAAAGGAATTCTCGGAAATGTTGAATCGATGGGTTACCATTTCAACATAGCGGCGGGCGTGCTCCAACCAGGAATCGGAGTAGGAAGAAAAATAGGCATAGTCGGAAAAGATCTCCTCGGGCGACTCATACACCTTTAACTGTACCAGGTAACAGGAAGAACAGACCATAGCCGTGAGTGGGAAAAACCGTTCCGCCTGGTCCAGCTCACTCGCTTTAAGATAGGAATTTGAAAGCGGAGACATCCCCAGATCTACAAAAATATCTGTAAGAGGTTCGTTACAAAATCGGCAGCGCGTGGTATGCGCTTTCCGTTCTACTCTATTTTTATTATTACTTTCAACCATTGATGCTTGCATGATGCTACTCCCGTTGATTTTATTTGGCAGTGTTTCATTTTGATAATTATTTCCTTTCAAGATTCAATAAATCGTTTTTTGTCATCACTTCAGATCCACTTATTGTTACTGTATTGCTAGAAGTTTTGATAAAGCAACGATTTTGAAAATGTATCTGCACCGGTGTGGTTATTGGTTAAATCGTGTATACTTAATTATCTGCAGGGCATAAAGCCCATTTTTATTTCATGTGACCGTGGCAAAATATTTCCCGCGATTTTAAAATCCCCGGGATCATGACACAGCCCAAACCCGGGCTTCCTTGATCCTTTTACTGATAGTTTTCAACCAGTTCGTCGATCACCGTATCATTCTCCAGTGCCTTCGGTTCATCCCATACTTTCCACGGCGGATTTTCTGTATTCCATATTCCGTCGAGCACCTTTTTATCGCGCAGGGTATCCATCGGGTGCCAAAAACTGTCGTGCTTGAAGGCCACCAGCTGTCGATCCCGGGCCAGGTTTCTCAGCGGATCATGCTCCCATACGGTCTCATCGCCCTTGATATAGTCAAAAACGCCCGGTTCCAGTACAAAAAAACCGCCGTTGATCCAGGCGCCCGCCCCGATCGGTTTCTCCTGGAAAGAGGTGATCTGCACGTCTCCCTCATCCAGCTTGAACACGCCAAAGCGACCGGGCTCCTGCACGGCCGTCAGCGTGGCCAGGCATCCCTCGCGCTTGTGGAATGCAACCAGTTCTTCGATATTCACATTGCTAACGCCGTCTCCGTAGGTCATGCAAAAGGTGTCGTCCCCCACATACTCCTGCACGCGCTTTAACCGTCCCCCGGTCATGGTTGACTCTCCCGTGTCAATAAGGGTGACCTTCCAGGGCTCCACATCATTTTGATGGATCTTCATGTCATTCTTTTTCATGTCGAAGGTCACATCCGAGCGATGTAAAAAATAATTGGCAAAGTAGTCTTTGATCATCGACCCTTTATAGCCGCAACAAATAATAAACTCGTTGATCCCGTAGTGGGAATAAATTTTCATGATATGCCAGAGTATCGGCTGCTCTCCGATCTCCACCATCGGCTTTGGCCTGATGTAGGTCTCTTCGCTCAACCTGGTTCCGTATCCTCCTGCTAAAATTACTGCTTTCATCCTGTGGCACCCTTGCTTTTTTGTTAGTATTGCGTTGTATTTTACTATTTTTTTGCCCGGTTCAGATCGTCTCTCCCCGGCAGCTCACACCCAAAACAGCTCTTCGTCAACCTGTTCGGTCTCCAGCAAAAAAGTCAGCTGCTTCAACCGCGTATACGGCCGGTCGTTGAACAGGTCCGGGTCCAGTTCAATTTTGGAAAACACCTCGTAGAGCTCCTCTGCCCCTCTCTTTGCATCATACTCACAGGAAAACCCCGGCAGGTTTTCGTTGATCTTGTCAAACGAAACCCGGTAGCTCCGGTTGTCTCCCCCGCTATCGCCAAACGTGACTTCACAGCCGGTAAACACCTCACCAACGATCTCGGCAATCTCTTTAACCCGGTAGTTTTCGCTGGTGTCTCCCACGTTGAATATCTGGTTGTGAACAGCCTCGCGCGGTGCATCCAGTGCGCAGCCAATCGCCTTGCAGATATCCCGGACGTGGACCAGCGGTCTCCAGGGCTGCCCGTCACTGATCATCTTTATGACCCCGGTCGTCCATGCCAGGCCCGACAGGTTGTTCAGCACAATGTCAAACCGCATGCGCGGCGAGGCCCCGTAGGCGGTGGCATTGCGTAAAAAAGTGGGCGAAAAGGTGTCATCTGCCAGCTTCGTCACATCGCGTTCGACCAGTGTTTTGCATTCGGCGTACGCCGTCTGCGGGTTGAGCTCAGACTCTTCCGTCTTGTAGCTGTCGTCTCCCACCCCGTACACGCTGCATGAGGAGGTGTATACAAACCGTTCAATCCCGGCCTGCTTGCACAGTTCCGCAATCCTTACACTCCCCTTGTGGTTGATCTTAAAGGTGATTTCGGGGTTTACCTGCCCCAGTGGGTCGTTCGACAGTTCAGCCATATGTACAACAGCATCGTAACCTTCAAGGTCTTCCAGCTGTATGTCTCGTAAATCTTTGTTTATGTAGGTTGGATAGGTCTCCGCACTCCCGTTCCCGTTATAGAGCCAGCCGGAACGATAAAAGCCAGTATCGAGGCCGGTAACCTGATGACCCCTGTCAATAAGATATGGACCCAATATTGAGCCTATGTACCCGTCTGTTCCTGTTACTAATACTTTCATTTATAATCTCTTTTGAATTTGAAATTTTCCTGATGATATAAAAGTTGGAAACGGTGGGGCACTCTTCGCTTCCCACCGCTGCTCCAACTCATGTTTGCCTCTCTATATACACTAAGCGAGTGCTCTCTCTTTGATGAACAGGCAATCGATCAAATTCAGCTCTACTCTCTTGAACTATTTGCCGATTGTTTTCTTTAAGCATTAACTCTCTCTTTCTGACTCTCTCTGCTTTATGATGTTTATGCTATTGCTCTCTCTGTAAATAGTTATTCAATAAGCGTGCCAGTTCGTCAATTTTTTATCTAATCCCCGTTCATTGTTTTTAAATCCGTATTTACAATTTAAGATCCTGTTTAAACGTCAATCTTCTGCATTGACCATATCGTCGATCGGGTAATTTTTACGCGGCTGTTGAGTAAAAATTACTCGACCCGCGGGGTCCTCCCATCAACGTTGCCGCGGAGTCTTTCGAATTACCCCTGCGTACCCGGCTCTTCCCGCTCCAGCATTGCTTTTTTCAGCATTTTGTTCATCTCATACGCTCTTGATAACAAGATTGGTATAACTATTGCTGATTATTTAATAGTAATAGTAGTAGAGAGAAAAACTGTTCTTAGAATTTTTTTTAACGGGTATACAATTCCCAGTTTTAATAAGGCGCCTAAACTAGGCTTCCGGCTACACTACATTCAAGAGGCATCATGAAAACAAAGAAAAACTATATTCTCGCATTTTCTGTATTTGGATTAATATTACTTTTCCTATTCAGTGGGTATATCATCGGGTATCACAATTTCCCTCCCTCCCAGTTACTCCGGAAAGTTGAAATAAAACTGATGGGCCACTACCTGGATCGCATCCAAAATCCAACATCGAAACCGGAATATTACGAATCAATTTTTCTACGTCTCGACAGTAGGGAGGCGAGCCTCCGGGAGCATCTTACCCGAAACGGCAGGGGAGGAGGACTCACCTCTTTTGGAGATGCGGTGCTGCTGTTGACCTATGACGGGCAAATTTTTGCCGCACGCTCGGCAGACAATATCCAAAAAACGGGTATCTCTGTGCCAGATAATGGATTTTTGGCATATAAACAGGCAGCCGAATCCGACCAGTTCAGCCACCTGAACCACAATTTTGGACTCTACCGGTATAACGATATCCTCTTTTACGAAGCGCCGGGCAACCGGGGGCTAGCCATCTCTTATACCGAATTTGACAGTACAGAAAACTGCTACCGCAACACGGTGGCCACCCTGCCTGTTGAACCTGGCACTCAATCTGTTGAACAGCTGTCCGCCCGTCCGGGAGACTGGGATATCATATACCGGGCGCAACCCTGCCTGCCTTTTAAAAATATAAACAACGCCCTGGAAGGGGGGTTGGCCGGGGGACGGATTGCATTCCGGGCGCCCTCCACCCTCTACCTGGGCAACGGCGATTACCACTGGGATGGAATGTATGCCCCAAAGGCCATTGCTCAGGACCCCGGCGTTGACTACGGGAAAATCATGAGTATAGACCTGCAGTCGCGAGAAAGCCGGATCATCGCTTCCGGCATCCGCAATCCACAGGGATTGGCCCTCGATAACGAAGGCACGCTGTGGGAGGTGGAACACGGACTGCGCGGAGGTGACGAGCTGAACCGTATTGAGGAGGGCAACAACTACGGCTGGCCTGTCGAAACCCTGGGCACACAGTATTCCAAGCTTCCCATACCCGGGGAGCAATCGCCCGGGCGCCATTCCCGGTTCGTAAAGCCGATCTTTTCCTGGATCCCGTCGGTGGCGATATCCAACCTGACCCTGACAGAGGGATTTCACGAGAGCTGGGACGGCGACCTGCTGATGGCCTCGCTCAAAAGCATGAGCTTGTTCAGAATTCGCATAGAAGAAAACCGTGTGATGTTTACCGAAAGAATTGAGATCGATGAACGCATACGATACGTACATCAACACACTGACGGGCGACTGGTATTGTGGACCGACAGCAGCAAGCTGATATTTCTTACCCCCCACCCGTACAGAGATCATTTTGTGACCGACTTTTTGGATAGCAAAAAATATGAACCCGGCCTGAAAAAAAGGCTTAAAATAACCATCGACGGCTGCCGGCAATGCCATTCCATTGATCCGGACAACCATGAACATGCGCCCAGCCTGGCGATGCTGTTTGATGCTGAAATTGGTTCTGCCAGCTATTCAGACTACTCTTCGGCCCTGGAGGCGAAAAAAGGTACCTGGAACCGTACAACACTGAAGGCGTTCCTGTCTGATCCCGAGACCTTTGCCCCCGGTACAACCATGCCCAGGCCCGGCATTAATGATGACACTGTCATGGAGGGAGTTATTGACTTTTTAGAAGCGGCCAGTACTAATGGTACAGGACTTTAACCCTTTTTGCCGCAAGCACAGTGGCCGGGGATCAAATTTTGTTTGGGACCGTAAGCTAATATTGATGTAAGGCAAGTGTGATTCTCCGTCCACCCAGTGGATTTATTCGCATAACCAGGAGTCGCTCAAAAAATTTTGGTGGCCCTTTCCCGTGGTAGAGATATTCCTTTTTGTGTGAGCAAAAGGAACCCAAAAGCGCCCACAGAGAAGAGAGTAGTTATCGGTTATTAGTTATGGGCAGTCCTGGCTATTACATCCCAATTTCGCCGCGCAACGCCCTTCTCAACCCGGAGAGGGTCCCGATATCGATATATTCCCCGTCTGTAAACGTTATCGAATCTATTGTCAAACCGCTATCCAGGGCATGCTTAAAGATATCTCCAATAAATATCTCTCTCCTCTTTTCGGATTTTAACCGTTTGATTACACCGGTATCCGCTGCGATCTCGTGTAGATATCTTGTAAAGGCGGGAGTCCATACAGCGATAGCCCAGGCATCGGTCAATTCCGGGTGGTCAGGTTTAATGACAATATCCTGCACCCGCCCCTGCTCGTCGGCTGCTACCAAATCGGCCCCGTGTGGGTTGGTGGCGCGGAACAATCCCAATACGACCTCCGCGCCTGTCTGTTGCTGCCTTTCCAGCAGGCTGACAAATGCACTTTTCGGCTTGAACAGAATATCAGGAAATCCGAGGAGGACCATGCTGTCTTTGGCGAACGGGTATGCAAGGTCGATTGTGTGATAGGTGCCCGGGGTCGGTTCTGTAACCAGATAGGCCAGCGGACAACCTGGTTCTGTGCCCATCCCCAGGTACTGGGGAATATCCCACTTCCCCTTGCGGATAATCATATACACCTGGTCGGCACCCGCTGCTGCACAGCTTTCAAGCAGACCGGCAGTCGCCACTTTTATCTCCGGACTTTTTCCCGATCTATGATCCTCCACACCGACCGGAAGGATCTCTTTGCTGCATGGAATCGGTGAAATACGTGAGGCGCCCCCGGCAGCGGGAATAATTCCCGTAATGCGTTTTTCTTCGACCATTGGAATAACGTTGGGTATCATTTAAAATCCAGGGATCTCTTCTGCTTTCCCGGACACCTTAAACAGCTCTTTAATTACACTGGGTTGAACCTTTTTAAAAAACTTGTAGCAGAAAAGCCCTCCGGTAAACTGCTGCAGTTATTGCAGTTGTGGCTCGTGCGTTGCAGGCAGAGGATCCGCATCTTCTGCAAGCCAGTCGCTCAGATCAGTATCCATGAGCTTCTCAAGTTCTATAATATCCAGCCTTAACAAATGGGTAATCAGCTCTTTGTGCTCATCTTTAAACTCAGGTTTTACCTTGAACATCCGGGTGACTTTTCAGTATTCTGGCAAGTGTGGTGGTGCCGCATTTTTGGGCACCAATAATCATAAAATTCACTCTCATGTCTGTATCTCCAGTTTTTTTCTTTTATCTCGTGTTGTTGCCGTCAATTTCAACACCTGCTAACCAATTGTTCAGGTGAATTACGTCTATACAGGTCTCCTTCGACAGGAGAATATCCTCCTCCCTAAATGACAATACCCCCGGGGCCGTGATTGAACTGTTACGCCTCCAGGGCCATTTCTCGAAAGAGCGTACTCTTTTCCACCAATTCATTATAGGTTCCCTCCTGCACGATTTCCCCCTCCTCCATGAGGTATAGCCGGTCGCAGTTCATTACGGTTGTCAACCGGTGGGCAATCATGATGATCGTTCGTTCCCCGATCAGGGATTCAATCGCCTTGGTGACCTGCTGCTCGGTGATGTTATCCAGCGCCGAGGTCGCCTCGTCCATCACCAGTACTTCCGGATTGTGATAAAGCGCCCGTGCGATGCCCACACGCTGCCGCTGCCCCCCGGAGAGACGGGCCCCGTGCTCCCCGATAATGGTGTCCAGCCCGTCGGGTAAATTTTTGAGCAACCGGCCGAGCTGAGCCGACTTTATCGCCCGGGCGATCTTTTCATCGTCAATTTCATGTTCCGGCAATCCAAAAGCGATATTACGGCGCAGCGTATCGTCTGCCAGGTATATGGATTGGGGGATATATCCAATATTCTGCTGCCATCCCGAAAGATTCTTGTGGATATCGGTGCCGTCAACGGTAATCGTCCCTTTTGTTGGTTCCATTAGTCCCAGCAGCAGATCCACGATTGTTGTTTTGCCGGCACCCGACTCCCCGACAAAGGCGATCGCCTTTCCTTTCGGAATAGTCACCGAAATGCCGTTCAGGGCCTGCTCGTCACTCCCCGGATAGCTGTAGTGCACATTTTTGACTTCAATATGATCCCTGAAATCTATTTTCGTTGCTTTTTCGCGGTCTTCCAGGAACTTCTGCGTCTCTTTCTCCAGCATTTTCAGGTCATCGTAGACGGGATCCAGGGAAGCAAGGTTGTACTGAAGCCCCGTGTACATGGAGCTGATGGATTGAATAGCCGGCATGAGTCGTACAGTGGCCATCGCAAAAAGCGTCAACGTCGGAATAATTGCGCTCATGGGCCGCCCCTGCACCACCATAAGAACGGAGATCAACATCATCCCGATTACGGCCGTGGTTTCCACTACGGGTCTCGGTATCTGTTTGATAAACCGGGTATAGGTGTTCAGCGTGGCACTTGCACGCGCCTCTTTACTGAACTGGTTCATAAATTCGGCCTCCCTGTTCAGGATACGGGCATCTTTAAGGCCGCTGATCCCTTCATAAATTGCCTTGATCATTTTACCCCGGTGTTCGAGTTCCTCCTCGCCGTACTGTTTCATCTTGTTCTGTGTAAAAAAGATAAAAGACCCGGCGCCGAGTCCCGACAACAGCAGCACCACAATCGTTATGAGAGGCTCGTAGTAGAACAGGAAACCAAGGATCGTGAGGGCCATGACCCCGTCTCTCCCGATTTTCAAAAAGCCCTGAATAATATTGTTTACGACAATATTGACCTCCCCATTCACATTCCGGACCAGCTCGGATGAGTTCCTGTTTAAGTGAAAGGTGTAGGGCGCCTGCATATAGGTATCCATCATCCGGCGGCTGACCAGGTATTTGCGATTAAATAAAAACCGGGATTCCACATACCCATAAAAAACGATATACGCGCTTTTAATAATGAACATAAGCACAAGTGCTACAGAACCGAATAAAAGCAGGTCCTGCGCATTCTCTATGCCCAGGTACATTAAAAGTGGACCCAGCAGCTCATACTCCAGCACGCGATCCGGCACGGCTACAATAGCCACAAAAGCCGGTATCATGCCGATGCCGGCAATTTCCAGAAGGGCCGCCACGAGCATCATGATAAAGAGTATCGTGATCTTGAGCTTGTCGCCCGGGGGCAGCATGTAAAATAGTTTTTTCAGGATTTGTCTCATTCTAATATTGTTTTTATGCTGTAGTTAATAGTTAAAGATTTTGCATAGCTCTCTTAAAATTGTTGCGAACAGCAGTTATTTACTGATGTTAACGCTACTCCTGATTCCCATACTTGTTGATAACATCGCATTTATAATTTGCTGCAGATCACGCAAACTCTGGTACTGTTCGGTCTTCTCTCTCGATGTTACTATAGCAGATCCATCCTGCCGGCGCTTTTTGCTCCGGTCTATCCTGCCCAGTACATTGTCCAGGTCGCAATGTACGGTAATGGGTTAAAACCCCGCATTATGCCTTCCATATTTGATCTTCGGCTTTCGGCTGAATCTCTTTCAGGGCATTTCGGGTATCCACAATGATATCGTTCCACTCCACCAGCTCCCGGTAATTGATGTCTGAGTGGTTTGTTGAAATAATGACCGCGTCAAAACCGGAAATGGTCTCCTTATTCCAGCCGACCGACTTCATTCCGGTCCATTCGTCGTGCTCCCTGGTCGGCCATATTTCCGGGATATAGTGATCATAATAGGAAACATTTGCCCCATATTCCTTAAGCAGGTCCATCAGCTTGAAGGTCGGGGATTCCCTCAGGTCATCCACATCGGGCTTGTAGGCCAGCCCGATAACCAGGATATCACTTCCGTTCACCGGCAGCTTATGGGCATTGAGCGCTTTAATCGTCCGCTCAATCACGTACCGGGGCATACTGGTGTTGATCTCCCCGGCAAGCTCAATAAAGCGCGTGTGCTGTTCATATTCGCGCGCCTTCCATGTCAGATAAAAGGGATCGATCGGGATGCAGTGTCCTCCCAAGCCAGGTCCCGGGGTGAATTTCATGAAGCCAAACGGCTTGGTGGCCGCCGCATCCAGCACCTCGTGAACATCGATGTCCATCTCCTGGAAGACGACCTTCAGCTCGTTGACCAGCGCAATGTTGACAGATCGGAAGATATTTTCCGTAAGTTTGACCGCTTCGGCCGTTTTATTGTCGGATACCGGAACTGTTTCCACAACAATCGCATCATATAACGTGGTGGCGATCTCCAGGGCCTCTGCTCCATCTGCGCCAACCACTTTCGGAATTTTAGCCGTATTAAAGTCGGGATTGCCCGGGTCTTCCCGCTCCGGGCTGTAGGCGACGAAAAAATCCTCTCCCGATTTCAGCCCGGAGCTTTTCTCCAGGATCGGTATAATCAGCTCGTCGGTCGTTCCGGGATACGAGGTAGACTCCAGGATAACAAGCTGTCCCCTGCGCAGATGTTTTGCAATACTTCGGGTGGTAGCTTCCACATATTGCATGTCCGGCTCCCGGTAGGCGTTCAACGGGGTGGGAACGCACATCAATATCGCATCCATGTCTGCGAGCTTCGCAAAATCGAGCGTGGCAGAACAGGTATCGGAGTTTGCCAGTTTTCCCATCATTTCGTACCCGAGATGCTTGATATACGGGGTACCTTCCCTTATATGATCGATTTTGCCGGAATCCACGTCAAAACCGGTCACGGGGAAGCCCACTTCGTGAAAAGTCCACAGCAGCGGCAGCCCCACATATCCCAGCCCGATGATCCCTACCTTTGCGGTTTTGAGCTCAATGCGTCTCAGCACATCCTCTTTAAGCGTAATAATATCATCGCGTTGGGTAACCTCAACGTCATTGTATGTATTTTGCAATTTTTGAATAGTCTTCATTGTTATTGTTAATTAAGTTAATTTTTTCCTGGTCTTCTTTGACCATCTCCTCAATAAGTTCGTCGAAGCTGTATTTGGGAGCCCATCCCAGTTCATTGCGTGCTTTACTGGCATCGCCTATCAGCAGGTCCACTTCCGTGGGACGAAAATAGCGTGGATCAATCTCAATAATCGTGTCACCGGTATCGGCATTGACCCCCTTTTCCTCGACCCCTTCACCAATCCACCGGATCGGAATTCCGGCATGGCGAAATGCCCGCTCACAAAACTCCCTTACGGTGTGGGTCTCCCCGGTGGCCAGCACATAATCCTGCGGGTCGTCCTGCTGCAGCATCAGGTACATCCCCTCTACATAATCTTTTGCATGTCCCCAGTCTCTCTTGGCTTCCAGGTTGCCAAGGTACATCTTTTCCTGGTGTCCGGCTGCAATGCGGACTGCGGCCCGCGTTATTTTGCGGGTGACAAAGGTTTCTCCCCGTTCCGGCGATTCGTGATTAAACAGGATGCCGTTCACGGCAAACATGTCGTACGCCTCCCGGTAGTTTATGGTGATCCAGCAGGCATACAGTTTGGCTACGGCATAGGGAGAGCGGGGATAAAACGGGGTCAACTCGTTTTGCGGAACCTCCTGTACCTTACCGTACAATTCGCTTGTGGAAGCCTGATAAAATTTTGTCTTGCCCGTCATTCCGAGGATCCGTATCGCTTCCAGCAGGCGCAGCACGCCCAGCGCATCGGTGTTGGCGGTATACTCGGGGGCATCAAACGATACCTGCACGTGACTCTGGGCTCCAAGGTTGTAAATCTCGTCTGGCTGCACATCCTGGATGATGCGGATTAAATTTGTGGAATCGGTGAGGTCCCCGTAATGCAGGTAAAACGGCAAACCCTTGGTATGGGGATCGTGGTAGAGATGATCTATTCGTCCCGTGTTAAAAGAGCTGGAGCGCCGTTTTATTCCATGCACTTCATACCCTTTGTTCAACAAAAATTCTGCCAGATAGGACCCGTCCTGCCCGGTTATACCGGTAATTAATGCCACTTTATTTGATTGTGCTCCCATAATGATCTCACTTTGTATTTTTTTATATCTACTACTAATTAATTCCAGATCCCGCGTCAGGTTTCAAGTTTAAGCTCTTTAAGCTGGTCCTCATGGTCAACGAACCAGCGGTAGGTGTCGGCAAGTCCCGCCTCCAGTTCTTTCCTGTGATGCCAGCCGGCCGCATGGATGCGCGAGACATCCAACAGCTTTCGGGGGGTACCGTCGGGCTTTGAAGTATCCCAGTTGATTGCCCCCCGGTGGCCGACAATATCCTGTACCAGTTCGGCCAAATCTCTGATCGGCAGATCCTTGCCGGTTCCTACATTGTACATCGGGGCGTCGAGATCTTCTTCCACTGCAAACAGGATCGCCCGCGCAAGATCTTCCACGTACAAAAATTCGCGGCGGGGCGAACCGGTTCCCCATAATTCCACCGGCTGATGGCCATTTTCCTTAGCCTCGTGAAATTTTCGGATCATCGCCGGTACAACGTGAGAGGTCTCCAGGTCAAAATTATCGCGCGGTCCATATAGATTAGTGGGCATCAACGCCACATAATCCCTGCCATATTGTTTTCGGAGCGCTTCACACAGCTTGATACCAGCAATCTTGGCCACGGCATACCACTGGTTGGTCGGTTCCAGCGGCCCCGTCAGCAGGCTCTCTTCCCGAAGGGGCTGATCGGCATGTTTGGGATAGATGCAAGAGCTTCCCAAAAACACCAGCTTGGGCACCTGGAAGGAATGAGCCGCATGAATAACATTATTTTGTATAGCCAGGTTGTCATATATAAACTGAAACGGGTACCGGTCATTGGCCAGTATCCCCCCGACCCTGGCCGCGGCAAGTACAATAACATCCGGCTGCTCCTGGTCCATGAAGCTACGCACCTCCGCCTGGTTCCTCAGGTCGAGTTCCGAACTGCTCCTTGTTATAATATTCCGATATCCCTGCGCTTTAAGCTGGCGCAGGACGGCCGATCCCACCATCCCGGTATGGCCGGCTATATAGATCTTGCTATTGCTCATGAATATCTCGCATTTGATGTAGCCTGTCTGATTAACTTCTTTTCTCCATGGTACCATAATATATTGTAAGGAGAACAGCGAAACGGGTTATCCGAAAAGAATAGCCACACTACGCTTCCCCTTCTAGTGTTACAAGAGTTGTGCCAATCCATTCACTGAGAGAAATCTCCAGGGACGAGGTGAGTCAAAAGTGAACTCACGCCTTGTAAATGCCTGTTACAGGGTCATTTTTCTCGAGCCGTAATTTTGGTAAAGAAAAAAGGTTGCAGAATAATTTGTACGGCTGGGTAATTTTTACACAACCGTATGCGTAAAAATTACCCGTTTTTTATATCTCCCCTATTTCGCCACCACGTGCCGGGTATATGATATCGGCGTAATACCCCGTTTCAAAGAGTCCTGACAGGGTTTTAAATTTTTTCCGTCCAGTTGGCACGCTTATTGATTTACTAATCATGGATTGTCGGGAAAAACAATTCAGATTTAAATATTCATCAACTAATTATCCATCACACAAAAAAATGACAATCACGGGTTCCCTTACACGGGTCTGTCGGTAATAATAAAACTGAGAGAATTTTTTAATGAAAACACTATCAGACAAACCACTTAACCTTACGCCTCCAACAAATGGAGCAGAAATAGAGACTGTAAATTTCTACAGTGAGATTATGCGGGATCTATATAAACATATTGTGGATCTGGCCCAGAGGGATAACAATATTATCATCGTGGGAGAACAGGGAACAGGGAAAAACCGTACGGCCAAAATGATTCATTCGCTGAGTTCTTTCTCAGAAGGGCCGTTTGGCAATTTATTCTGTAATACCCTTGAAGAGACTATCCAAGAGAAAATGAAAGAGCTGGAGAGCACGCTTGAGGGAGATACCTACCAAAGCAGCGAGGACTTTGGTATGGACTTCCTATCAGGAGGGACGCTATTCTTTAATTCTTTCTCCGAGCTGAGCCACCTAAATCAAAAAATACTGGTCAGGCTCGTGCATAATGCCCAGCAAATGGCCATGCAAACCGAGAAAGTGAGCGAGTTCAGAATTATTATTTCTGTGGAGCAATCCGCATATGCTGAGTTTTCAGAGCAGCCATTTTGGGACGATCTGCTGGAACAACTCAATCCCGTTATAATTGAACTTCCTCCCCTGCGGGAGCGATGCGAAGATATAACGCTGTTGATTGATCAGTTCTTGCTCGACTTCGCCTCCAAAAACGGTACGCCGGTTCACGCTATATCACCCCGTGCGGCCTATAAATGTATTTCATACCATTGGCCTGGCAACGTCAGGCAGCTTAAAAACACCATTGAACACGCGGCCACCGTAGTTCCGGCCGGAGAGGTTATTACCAGCGATCAACTGCCCTTTTCCATCAACTGGAAATCGCCATACACCCACATAAATAATGCGATGGAATACAACCAGAGCTTTTTACGGGCGGAAAAAATGCTGCTAAAAGAGATTGTAGAAATTTCCGATCTGTCGGAACAGGAACTACAAAAGAATGAATATGAGTTCCGCATTCCATTTAGGAATCGGAAAATATTTTTGTCGTAATTCAAACGAACGTATCTGGTGATATGCTTCAGCTGCAGGTACGCGTTGGCGTTGGCTATCTGTCGCTTCTTCGGGAGGTCGTTCCCTCCCCTTCCTGATGTTTTAATTGGGATTCAGCAGGCAGCTTGCCCTCGCATCTTTACCGACGAGAGAGCAATGCGTGATGCGAGTGGGAACACATTCTTAAATATCACAGAAACCATCAATGAGGAACAAGGCTTTGCGGGGGTTACAACCGCTATCGAGCGTAATACAAAAACATACATCAAAATTCGGCTTAACAACAGAGACAAACGAGGCACATTATGAACATCTTCGAAACATTCGTAACCAAATCAACTCAACTTGACGAGGCGCTTGAAAAAATACGCAAGCAAGACATTCCTGAATATTTTAACCAGGATTTCCTGGAACAGATCGATCTGAAACGGCCCAACTCCATCCACTACGTCATGCTGTTCAAAAAGCTGGGACTGGTTGATGAAAACGACGAACCGTTCCTGGAATTTTACTCCCAGTTTGTTGAGTCAGAAGATCGTTCGCGGGCCTTGATAGCTGAACTGGTAAAAAAGGCCTATGCCCGTTTGTATGAGCAGGACAAGGAGATCCACAAGCTGCCGAAAACAAAAATACACAACCTGTTCAGGCAGGTGATGGGCGATGAAAAGTCAAACACCTTCGTGCAGCTGGTAGCCGATACGTTTATCGCCTTGACAAAATATGCCGACTGGAACAGTTCGATAACCGTAGATCTGGACCGACACGAGTCGGTCGAACACTCGGGGGACATGGACGATAGTCCGGAGGAAGAGGATACCAGCAACAGTGTGGATACAGCTGTTGAACACCATATTTCAGATATTGACGAGGATCAACAAGAGGAAGAAACGGTCCTGGAGGAGGAACTGGCCGTAGTCGAGGCAAACGGGATAATTCCGGGAGAGACGGAAGACAACGGGGTTTCAGAGTGGTTCAAAAAACCTGCAAATGCACATGAGGAATTTCTGCTGGAACTGCTAAATGGAAATTCAGATCACCATTACCGTACGGATACCGAAGCCTCCACAAGGAACGGGCACTCCTCTTATTCCGTGAATGGAAAAGACCGTACGCATAACGGGGCTGCCGGCACAAAACCCAATTCCAAGGGCACCAAACCCAATACATATTATACAAAAGAAGAGCCCGGGGGAAACGCAGGCGTCTCTGAGAATGGAATTGAATTCGACTGGGGAGACCTGAGCCTTGAGGAGCCCTTCAACACAAACGGAGATGAAGTACCAGCTCAAAATGCAGAAGAAAGAGTCGATGACGGGAATACAACCATAGACCAAAGCTCAAAAAATTCGACAGATCAACCAGCCAGTGCCGACCATTTGGAAAATGAAACTATGGAAGATATTCAATTATTGTCGTCCCAAAAGAACGGGACAGGCAACATTGAGGAGGAATCGGACTTGCTAAAAAACGCCTTGATCAAGCGGGCCAACCTGCTTACCGAGCTTGGACGCTTTGAGGAAGCCGTCAACGCATTTGACGAGATCTTGAAATATGCCAAAACGGATATCAGCGTTGGGAAAGAGGAGATCACTGCTTCCATTTACCAGAAAGCACAGCTCCTGGAGAAGTTGAACCGGCTGGATGAAGCGGTACATACCTACGACGAGCTGATTCAGCAGTATTTTGTTCGTGTACCTGCGTCCGTTTCAAAGCGTTAATCCCGATCTCCCCACCTTATCCATAATTGTATCCTGCCGCCGGTTCCAGTAGCCCGCGGCAGGAAAATCATGTACTATTTTGATTCGCGGGAGCATGTGGGCGAATAATCTTTTGTCAGGAATTCACTGCTGAATACGTTCGGCATCCACACAAATTCAGTTTTGCCCTTTGCTTTTCGTAGATTTCCTTTTGTGCGAATAAAAAGTAACCGGAAGAATTGCTGTCTAACCCGTATTACCTCACGATAATTTATGTAAAGATCAGTACCCTGATGGCAGGCAGTATCTTACATCCTATTTTACCGATTTTTTATTGGGCAGGGTATAAAGCGCTGGGAGATTTGCCCTTCAGCTGCGTTAAAGGGAACATCACCTGCTCAAGATACAGCAGTACCTCTGCGCGGCCAAAATGTGCGGGGAGATCAGGGTTGATTAGCAACAGTTTCGTCAAAGTTCTGCCTATCCCATTACTCTTAAATTACTCCAGGTGACTTTGCAAAACATTCGAATCACCGTTCGGAGGCCGTTCTCCTCTCGCTTTATGTGCTTATAAGGTCGGTGGTACAACCCTCTCTCAACCAGGCATCAGGTTCTGCAAAGACCTCTCCAAAAGTATATTCAGGCAAGTATAACAAAAATGGCGAAATCTTAACCAAATGGGGCGGTAATACTCATGTTGTGATCTCGTATCGTCGGTCAGGAAATCCGCGGTGGGTTTGTTATGGGGTATTACTTATCAATTTTACTGCTGAGGGTTTTTCGGGTAAGTCCAAGTATGCGGGCCGCCTCGGTCTTGTTATTGTCGACCGTGGCCAGCGTCTGAAGAATCACCGCCCGTTCCACCTCTTGCATCGTCGTTCCCATCGGAACCTGCAGGAAGGAATCTTTGTCATCCTTCCTCGAGCTGCTGGTATTCTCAAAGAATCGATCGGGCAAAATAGAGGGTTCAATTTTTTCTTGTGGACTCAGTATCACGCAGCGCTCAACAATATTTTTCAGCTCGCGTACATTACCCGGCCACAGGTATTCTTTTAATATCCCGATACATTCATCGGTAAAATACATATCTGGGCAACTGTATTTTACCGTAAAATGATCTAAAAAATGATCCAGCAACACGGGCACATCATCAACCCTGCGACGCAAAGGGGGAATATAAAGCTCCAGTACATTGATCCTGTGATACAGATCCTCACGGAAGCTTTTGTCTTCCACTTTTTCAAGCAAAATTTTATTGGTGGCAGAAACGATTCGTACATCCACCGATATCTCTTGTTTTCCTCCCACACGCCTGAATGAATTTAATTCAACCGCCCTCAGTACTTTTACCTGCAGGGAGCTCGGCATATCGCCAATCTCATCCAGAAACAAGGTGCCGTTGTTCGCCTGCTCAAAACAGCCCTCTTTTACAGAGGTCGCGCCCGTGAAGGCCCCCTTTTCGTGACCAAACAGCTCGCTTTCAAACAGTTCGCCCGGAATGGCCCCACTGTTAATCGGCACGAACGGTCCGTCGTCTCGGGGACTGTACCGGTGTATAAGCCGTGCAATTACCTCTTTCCCCACTCCGCTTTCACCTGTTATGAGAACAGGAGCCTCTGAGGAGGCAAACTTCTTGACTTTATCCAGCATCTCCTTCATTTCGGGAGAATTGGTAATAAAAAGCGGGTGATCGGAGCTCTCTTGTTTCTGCTTGTCAAACTCCGATTCCTTGGGTTTTAGACGATCTTTAGTTTCCATCATAGCATCACCCCAATTGATTCTGTCAAAACAGGCTTTTTGGATACACTCATTTTTTTATCCAAAAGCCAATTAACACTCCTAATTATCTATAAACACTTATAAACCAAGTATTTAATTATAACATTTGTAACGAAAAGAAAAAATTAATGTGAGAATTTTAATGTTGGGTTAACATCCCTTAATCATTTACAGGCAGGAAGCATTTTACCAGGATTCCATTAAGGCTGTTCGAGGTAATTTATAAATTTCTCACGCTTCTGCAATCTGCACGCGCTGTTGTACGTACCCCGCCACCAAGGTCTTTCTCGTTTAATCCGTTCCATTCCGTCTGTGATATTATTTTTCTAGACACTCAATGCTGAACCAATAATTTATGTTGTATCAATGTCTCGATCAAATTAAATACCTTTAATCCCGATCACAGGAACTCGCATACCATCCATAACCCATAAAACCAGTGTCTTGCCAAATCCTGGATCTGGGTCTGTTCCTGGGAGAACGCGGACAACACCGATAAGGAGGTAGGCTGCAGGCTGTGTCCTGCCGGACAGTAGCATCGCTGCGAGAGTTCCTTGGAAGTTTTTGCCGGATTGGCAAAGTGACTACGAGCTCATGGGACCGGCCAAATTACGACAATTATTTGTATGGAACACACCAGCATCTACGATGGTCGTCTGCTGAAAGCCTTAAAGGAGTTTGGATACAAGAGGTCTGTGCACAAGCAAGACCATTCTTTATACGATTGTTACCACATAGGTATCACCCACCGTTATATTTATACCTATCACCTGAAAACAAACTACAAGATCGAGCAGTTGTAGAAGTTCCTAGAAAATGATTTGCTGAGTAAAATCTATTTTGAGGACTATGAGCAACTGAAGATCGATCTCACAGAGTATTTGTACTACTGTAACCGCGAGCAGCCCTACCAAGATGTCGGGAGACAGACTCCCGCTCAGTTTAACCAAAACTGTCAACAAATTACATAACTTTTACAACCCTGACATAAGTCCTATGCTTTTAAAAGGAAAAATACATCAATCTAAAAATTGTCTTTCAAGTGGAAAAATATTTCCCAAATATGGTAAAAGCTCCTTGCATTTTTACTGTACAACTCATCCTCCAACTGAAAGCACCCTGCACTTTTAGTGCAGGGTGCTTTCAGTTGGTCATTTAAAACGTTGTTTTAGAGCCAGTATGAATTTTAAAATCCTTTCTAATATGGATGACTTAGAGCGATCCTGAACCGTTTTCTTGATAAGTGTATCAATCACAAGAGCTTCATAATGATCAATTGATTGCTCATTATCAACTTGATATACATCACGAATGGCCGCCTTACCGTCTTTAAAGTTAGAAATAGCACAAGTGGAAATCTCATTTGAATAATCTTTTAAAAAATTAATGCCAAAGTTCTTTTTTAGCCATTCAAGATCAGCCCGATGTTTATTTTGAATAAATTTCTGAACTTCCGGTTTAAGTTTAGGCGGATAAGGAACAGGAGCATTAATCTCCTTAACTATATTAACAAAACTTTTAAGCTGATTCTCTTTATCCTGATATAAATTCACCTGTAGCTTTTCTAATAACAATATTTGTTGTATCGAGAGGGAAGTGTTTCTAAATTTGTCTGGCTTAGACAGCTTGTTAACATCTATACCAATTGCATTGCATAACGTTTCACATGAATCTACTCCTGGACGAAATTCAAGCACTTTAACAGGGCAGTATTTTTGCCACACTTCGATCACATTTTTGAAATTATAAAAAAATTCTTGAGGAGCAGTAATATACGAACGCCCTTTAATTATCTGCTGTTGAATAGACTTATACAACTCTTCCGGATTCCGCACAAATACATAGATTTTAATTTCTAGGGAAAACTTTTTAAGATAATCCAGGTAGTTTTTTATATACTCCTCTTTATCAATAAAAAGATATTCGGTAGAAATAATTTGATGTTCAAAATCAGCATGTAAATCATCTTCAAGTTTGGAAAAATACTGATCAACAATATGGCTCAACTTATCCTTATCCTTTGCTTTTAAACTCCTCGGCCATTCCTCAGTAGGTGCCTTGGTTGCAAAATATGACAAATGATGATTGAATTTCCCACCAGGATAATGAAAGCCCAATTTGTTAAGGTTTTTTCTATTGTTATGAAATGTGTTTTGTATTGAGGTAGTGCCAGTCTTAAATGAACCAATATGAAGATGTAAAGTTTTCATCAGAATTATTTTATAGGAATTTATAAAGTATACACTTTTTCTTATATAGGGTATTTAAATTACTTAGAGTATTATGAAGTATAGCATGTTATAAATTCTTGTAACATATTGCTAACAACGGTTAATAAGTATTATAAGCAATAGCAAATTTCGGATACCAAATTTCAGCAATTAATTAACTAACGTGAGTTCTATTAGACTTACTTTAAAGTACTCAATTCGGGATTACAAAAAACGTAACGGTTGGTCTTGTTGCCAGTAACGAGCAACTAAGAGGACTTTTATAAAATCTTCTGATTTGGTGGGAGGTGGATGTATCACCCCGAAAAACGGGAATGCAACTCCTCTGACCCAGAAGTCTGGAGTTTTTGTGATGGCCTCTTGATGTGACACCTGAATAACCCGGTAATCAATAACTAAATCCTAAACCGCTTCCAGCCTTTCCAGTGCCTCTTTGGCCGCCAGTTGTTCTGCCTCTTTCTTGCTTTTCCCTTTGCCTTTCCCGTACTCCTGGTTGTCAACGATGACCCGTATTTCAAACGTTTTGTTGTGACCGGGTCCCTCCTCGGCTACGACCTCATATTCCGGGATAGCCATTTTGTGGGCCTGGGCATATTCCAGCAGGATGCTCTTATGATTGTCGAGTGTGTTGATCACTTTTTGGAAGTCGACATACTCATGAATCACCCGTCCCACAAAATCAAACGTGGGGTTATAGCCTTGATCCATATACATGGCGCCTACCAGCGCCTCAAAAACATCCGCAAGTATGCTTTTGGAAAACTCTATACCCTGTCCCTGCGCCCGTTCTCCAAGTACCAGCAGTTCGCTGAGGTTAAGCTTTTTTGCATACGAGGCCAGCGCGTCGCCCTTTACCAGCTTGGCCCTGAGCTTGGTTAAAAAACCTTCATTTTTTTGAGGAAACTTCTGGTAAATAATTTCAGTAATAATAAGGTCAAGGACGGCATCTCCTAAAAATTCAAGGCGCTCATAGGAGTCGGAGGGAACATATTTTTCATCCGCCAGCACCGATCGGTGCCTCAAGGCCCTGACAAAAAGGTGGGCATCATCAATATCGGTATTGATGATCGATTTTAAATTTTCCAGTCGCTCTTCATGCTCAGAAGGGATCTCACGAGATGGGCTCTTTGTGAAATATGACCTGAGCTTTTTAAACATCAATATTAATCTTCAAACTTCTTAAAAACGAGCGTGGTATTATGGCCGCCAAAGCCAAAGGCGTTGTTTAACGCATACCTGATCTTACGGGGCTCTGCTTCGTTGACCGTGTAGTTTAAATCACAGTCGGGATCAGGAGTCTCATAGTTGATGGTTGGGGGCACCAGGTCGTGGTAGGTGGCAAGGAGTGTGGCCACCGATTCCATAGCTCCTGCCGCACCAAGAGAGTGACCCGTCATCGACTTCGTGGAGTTGTGGTTTATATTATACGCGTGATCTCCGAAGACCTTTTTAATGGAATTGGTTTCCGCCACATCCCCCAGCGGAGTTGATGTACCATGCATATTGATATGATCTACATCCCCGGGTGTGATGCCCGCCGAATCCAACGCCTTGGTAAGTGCGAGGATCACTCCTTCTCCATTGGGATCCGGGGCGGTCATGTGATAAGCATCGGCCGAGAAACCATATCCCACAATCTCCCCGTAAATCCGCGCATCCCGGGCTTTGGCGTGCTCGTATTCCTCGAGGATAAGTATGGCTGCCCCTTCACCCAGTACAAAACCGTCACGATCTTTGTCAAAGGGACGGGAAGCCGTTTCAGGAGAGTCGTTGCGGGTGGACATGGCGCGCATGGAATTGAAGCCCGCAACGCCAATTTGTGAGACGGGAGCTTCCGCTCCACCGGAAACAGCATAGTCGGCCTGTCCGTTTTTTATGGTATCATAGGCGAGACCAATATTGTGTGAGCCGGTGGCGCATGCCGAAACGGCACAGTAATTGGCCCCTTTGAGGCCATATTTTATGGATATCTGTCCGGCTACCATATCCGGTATGAGCTTGGGAATAAAAAATGGAGATACTCCCCTCGGCCCATGCTTGTGGTATTCTATCGACTGCTCGTAAAAGGTAACCATCCCGCCGATGCCGGTACCCACGATAACCGCAAAATTGTTTTTATCGACTTCATCGAGATCGAGTTTGCTATCTTCTATCGCCTCGTCGGTGGCGATGAGCGCGTACTGGCATACGCGGTCGAGCCGCCGAACCTCCTTGCGATCAAAATAGTCCTCCTCGTTATATCCATCGATTTGTGCGGCAAATTTTGTGGGAAAATCCTCGGTGTCGAAATGTTCAATGGTTCGGGCACCACTTTTGCCAGAGATCAGACCGTTCCAAAAATCAGGAGCGGTATTCCCAACTGGTGTAATGGCACCTAACCCGGTAATGACTACCCTGCGATCAGACATAAGAATAAGGAGTGGAGTGTAAAATTAGGAAACTTTGCCTTGCAGGTACTCAACGGCATCGCCTACGGTTGCAATATTTTCTGCATCTTCGTCAGGAATGCTGATGTCGAACTCTTTTTCGAATTCCATGATAAGCTCCACCGTGTCAAGAGAGTCGGCTCCGAGGTCGTTCGTGAAGTTGGCCTCGGCAGCTACTTCCGATTCATCCACACCGAGTTTATCAATGATAATCGATTTTACTTTTGATTCTACGTCTTGAGACATAACAATTTATTTTTTGCTTCGGTTAAAGGTTTAACTAATTAGGATCAATAACGATCGAATAATACAAGTTCTGAATATAAAAATACACTATTTGATAAATCTCAAACTCCAGCTCATCAACGCTAAAAAAAGACCTGTTTGAATCACTGATGAACCAAAATTTGGAATTCAGCCTGCTACATCGCCATTCCGCCATCGACGCGAAGTACTTCACCCGTGATGTACGAGCTCAGATCTGATGCCAGAAATGCCACCGCGTCGGCGACCTCTTCGGCTTCGCCGGCCCTGCCTAGCGGGGTGTCTGATTCAATATTCTGCAGCACCTTTTCACTGAGCTCCTCGGTCATTTCAGTCCGGATGTATCCGGGGGCCACCACATTGGCCCGGATGTTCCGGGACGCCAACTCCTTGGCATATGATTTGGTAAACCCGACGATGCCCGCTTTTGACGCCGCATAATTGCTCTGGCCGGCATTGCCCGCGAGTCCCACCACCGAACTGATATTGATAATGGACCCTCCCCTGTTGCGGATCATCGGCTTTGCAGCGGCCTTGCTGTAGTTAAATACACTTTTCAGATTCACATCGATAACCTGGTCCCACTGTTCTTCACTCATTCGCAGGATCAGGTTATCCATGGTGATACCGGCATTATTTACAAGAATATCGAGCTTGTCCCACTCCTCAATGATGCCGTCAATGACGTCTGCGGCCCTGGCACAGTCAACAGCGTCGGCCTGGATCGCTTTTGCCCGCTGCCCTTTTGCCTCGATCTCCTTTTTTACCTCTTCAGCGGCATCTCCGGAGCTGGTATACGTAATAGCGACATCGGCGCCATAGTCTGCAAGTGTTAAGGCGATGGAGCGACCAATGCCCCTGCTTCCGCCTGTTATCAAAACCGTTTTATCTTTTAGGGTAAGAGTCATATTGCTTTTAATTCAATCCGCTATTTAAAATCACAATTAACAAGCATCAAATTTCAAACAAATCCAAATTTGATTTTATCGCTGTATTCCACCGCAGATCTGCCTTATTGATAACCGTCAATCTCCACATCGCTGAGCGTGCGTTTAACCAGGCCCTGCAGTACTTTTCCCGGTCCCACTTCGATAAAGGTTTTGGCGCCATCATCGTGCATATTCTGCAATGTCTGCGTCCATCGCACCGGATTCAGCAGCTGGTTCAGGAGGTTGGAGCGGATCTGCTCCGGCTCGGTAGTCGGCTGCGCGGTGTAGTTGCTGTATATCGGGCATTCCGGTTTCTGCACCTCCAGTTGCTCAAGCTCCTGTTTCAGCCCGTCATAAGCCGGCTGCATCAGGGATGAGTGGAATGCCCCGCTTACCGGCAACACCTTTGCCAGACGACAGCCCCGGTCTTTTGCCAGCGAAACGGCTTGTTCCACCGCTTCAAGATCGCCGGAAATTACAAGCTGGCCCGGACAGTTGTAATTGGCAGCGATCACTTCTTTACCGACCTGGTCGGCAGCTTCTGCGCAAATCTCTTCGACAACCTCATCTTCCATGCCTATGACAGCAGCCATCGTGCCGGGGTTTTGCTCTCCCGCCTGCTGCATCAGCCGGCCCCGCTTGCGCACGATATTCAAGGCATCTTCAAAAGCGACTGCTCCGGACGCCACCAGCGCCGAAAATTCGCCCAGGCTGTGCCCGGCAACCATATCGGGGGCTGCATCGATCGTTTTATAAAGTCCCACCGAGTGAAGGAAAATAGCCGGTTGCGTAAATTCAGTCTGCTTAAGCGTTTCTTCCGGGCCTTCAAACATGATCGATTTCAGATCGATACCCAGGATTTCATTCGCCAGGTCAACAAGCTCCGCAAAACGGGTGTTCGAATCATAGTGATCCTTTCCCATTCCTACCGATTGTGATCCCTGACCGGGAAACAGGTACGCTGTGCTCATATTCTATACTCCCCACTTTACATATACGGCACCCCATGTGTACCCGCCGCCGAAGGCTGCCAGTACCAGGTTGTCGCCGTGTTCAAGTTCGTCTTTCCAGTCGTACAGGCAAAGCGGAATGGTGGCCGCCGTCGTATTTCCATACTTGTCGATATTGATCATCACCTTGTCTTCGCTCAAACCCATTCGCCGTGCGGTGGCATCGATAATCCGCTTGTTGGCCTGGTGCGGAACGAGCCAGGCCACATCCTCGGCATCAAGGTCATTCTTTTCCATGATTTCCAGGGAGACATCCGCCATTCCCTCAGTGGCTTTCTTGAATACGGTTCGGCCATCCTGTTTTATGAAATGCTGACCCTGCGCCACCGTCTGCTCGCTGGCGGGATTTAAGCTCCCTCCTGCAGGCTGGTAAAGGGCACAATCGGTATCCCCCTCAGTGTATTGGATAGAATCGATAATGCCCGTCTCATCGTCAGAGGGTTCCAGCAGGACAGCTCCGGCACCATCGCCGAACAGGATACAGGTAGACCGGTCGGTGTAATCGACGATAGAACTCATTTTGTCAGCACCGATAACCAACACCTTTTCGGCCCTACCGGATTCGATCAGGCTGGCTCCGCTTGTCAATGCGAACAGAAAGCCGGAACACGCCGCCGAAAGATCATACCCGAAAGCGTTTTCGGCACCGATATAATCCTGTACCAGGCAGGCCGTAGCCGGGAAAAGGTAGTCGGGGGTGACGGTTGCCACGATAATCGCATCCACCTCGTCGGCTGAAATCCCCCGGACCTCCAGCGCTTCTTTTGCGGCCTCTGCAGCCATGTAGGCTGTGGCTTTGTCGTCATCGTCGAGAATACGCCGCTCCCTGATTCCGGTTCGCGTTCTTATCCATTCATCATTGGTCTCAACCATCTCTTCAAGATCATGATTGGTGAGACGGGTTTCAGGCAAGTAATGTCCTACCGAGGTTATCTTCGAACGCTTTAGTTCAGCCATGAAATACTTTTAGGATTAACTGTTGAGAGATGCGATAATCTTTTCATTGATATTGTTTTCAACGCACTTTACCGCGTTGAAAATCATGTTTTTGACGGCCAGGGCCGAACTGCCCCCGTGTCCCACCATGCTTACACCATTGACTCCCAGAAACGGGACTCCGCCAACGTTTTCGGGATTAAACATGGAAAGGGAAGATTGAAGCAGTTCGGTGGGTGGGCTCTGCGGCTTGCCTCGCTCAGCTTCTTTCTTAAGCTGAGATTCTATAATCTTGTTCACCGCGCGGGGTATGGATTCCCCGAATTTCAACAGGACGTTACCGACAAAACCGTCGCACACATACACGTCGGCAGCGGCATTAAAGATATCGCCGCCTTCAATGTTGCCGACAAATTCAGGCAAGGGCTCCAACAGTTTATACGCCTCTTTAACCACCTCGGTCCCCTTCTCCTTCTCCTCCCCGATATTAATAAGCCCAATTTTGGGATCGCTGATCTTCATCACTTCACTCGCGTAAATCGCTCCCATTTGGGCAAACTGGAAATACATTTCGGGCCTTACCTCCAGGTTCGCTCCTGCATCCAGCAGCAAGCGAAAGCCTTTGATGGTCGGAAACGTAGCTGCAATCGTGGGACGGGTAACCCCTTCAAGTTTTCCCAGGATAAATGTTGATGCAGCCAGCAGGGCACCGGTATTTCCGGCACTGACAAACCCGTTGCACTGGCCCGCCTTCTGCATTCCCAGACCGGCGACGATTGAGGAATTCCTCTTGCTTTTTACCGCCTGTGCCGGAGACTCATCCATCCCGATAATCTCGGGGGCATTTTGTACGGAGATCTTATCTCCGTCATACCCGTGTTTGTCCAACTCCTTCCGTACCATATCTTCCGGGCCGAGCAGAACAACATGAAGTGAATCTCGCTCTTCTACCGCTTCCATGGCTCCCCTTACCGGGCTTTCCGGGTAATGATCCCCCCCCGCAGCATCAACAGCTATAATCATGTAATTACGATTAGATCTGGAGTGATTATTGCTCTACATTTAGTACCTGCCGCCCGCGGTAATAACCGCATTCCGGGCAAACGTGGTGATAACGGTGGTAGGCGCCACAGTTGGAACATTCCGCCAGGGTTGGTTCGGTCACTTTGTGGTGAGAGCGCCGTTTATTTCTACGCGATTTGGATGTTCTACGCTTTGGATGTGCCATTTATCTAATAATGTTTTCGTTAGTTGTCTTTAAGTTTCTTCAGTTTTTCCCAGCGGGGATCGGCCAGTTCGGAATCCTCTTCCTCCTCTTTCAGGTCTCCAAACGACTTTTCCTGGAAATCGCGGGGATTTCCCTGCTCATCCAGGTATTTAGGATGTAATTTTTTTATGGGAATATTGAGCAAAATCGTGTCGCGGACTTCCTCTTCAATATTCAATGTGTTTGAACTGAAGTTGAACCGTCGAACAGCTCCTTCTTCGGTCTCGGTCTCTTCCTTCACATCTACTTTAAAGAGCACTTCATAGTCCGCTTTTATGGGATATTCAAAGGGCTCCAGCGAACGGTCGCAAACAAGTTCGATATCGGAATCGACCGTAAAATCGACGCGGATAAAATGGAGCGTCCGGTAGAAGGACAGATCTATACTCCCTCCCAAAAAGGGGTAATCGCCCAGATCCAGATCTTCACGGTCGAGCCCGAGCGTGCGTTCGCTGGAGCCTTCCGGAATTTCAACAATTTTGAACTCTAGTTTTTCCTTATCCACAATAGCTGGCAAAGTTATGAATTATTGCCTTTTACTGCAATTCATTAAACAACCCAAACATCCGCTGCTCAACAAGCTCGATAACCCTCCCCAGATCTTCCTGGTCATTCACAAAATCGATGTCATCAGTGTCTATAATAAGCTTTTCGTGTGGGTACTCATCGATCCAGTCTTCATATAAACGATTCAGCCGTTCCAGATATTCGATCCGAATAGAGCTCTCGTAATCGCGTCCCCGTGCCTGGATCTGCTGTACCAGAGTCGGAACCTGCGCGCGCAGGTAAACCAGCAGGTCGGGTGGACGAAGGTAGCTTGTCATCTCATGGAACAGAACCTGGTAGTTATTGAAATCACGGTCGCTCATCAGTCCCATGTCATGCAGGTTTTTGGCAAATATTTCCACATCTTCGTAGATGGTACGGTCCTGAACAAAGTTTTTGCCCTGGTCGATCATTTTTTTATGATGGCGAAACCGGCTGGACAAAAAATAGATCTGCAGGTTAAAACTCCACCGGCGCATGTCATCATAAAAATCCGACAAATAGGGGTTGTTGTCGACCGACTCAAAAAATGCTTCCCAGTCAAAATGCCTGGAGAGCAGCTGCGTCAGCGAAGATTTGCCCGCACCGATATTCCCCGCAATGGCAATAAATTTCAGCTTGTCATTGCCGAATTTCGCTTCCTCAGTCATGAATTAAACCTCTTTAGCATATTTATATTTAGCAGGAAGTCATAGTAATTATTAAACAGCCTCGTTGGGGTGGTTGCAGGTTACACGTTGCAGGTTGAAGGTTGAAGGTTGAGGTTGTCTACTAACCTGTAACCTGTAACCTTCAACCTTCAACCTGCAACATTTAACATTCAACCTGCAACCTGCAACACCTCCCACTATTTGCCCAGGAGTTTATACATGGCACTTTTGTAATCCTCCACGCCGGGCTGATTAAAGGGATTTACCCCGAGACTGTAACAATAGATAGCCGTGACGACCTCCAGCAGATAGATAAATGCACCGATATTCCGGGCATTGAGCTTATCCATAATCAGTTTTATGCAGGGAACGTCTCCCCGGGTATGAGCTTCAATGGTTCCCTCCAGGGCTTTGCTGTTTATATCGTGAAACGTCTTGCCCGCCAGGTATTCGAGTCCATCGATATTTTTATCTGACGATTCAATCGTTTTGCTTACTCCCGCATTTTTAACGACGAGAAACGTTTCGAGCAAATTCCGTTTTCCCTGCTGGATCAGTTGGCCCAGGGAGTGCAGATCGGTGGAATATGTGGAAACGGTGGGAAACAGCCCCTCTCCATCCTTCGCTTCGCTCTCGGCCAGCAGCTGCTGCATCCAGCGGCCCATGTACTGCAGCTCCGGTTCAAACGATGTGATCACCTCAATATCCTTACCGCTTTTGTACAGCGCGTAACGGGCGGCGGCATAACGGATGGCATCGACCGGATCTTCCTCGATTTCCCTGTATTTAGAAACCGCCCCGTAAACCAGGGCTTTGATGTCGATGCCCGCCGCTGCAACAGGCAGAAGGCCCACCGGCGTCAATACCGAAAAGCGCCCGCCCACCCCATCGGGAATCACGAACTTGTGGTAACCGTACTCATCCACCAGCGGATTCAGCACCCCGCCCTGCCGGCTGGTCGTACAGATTATGCGATCTTCCGGCTGGTCATACTGCTCGTGTATCCACTTCCGGAGTACCCGGAAGGAAAGGGCGGTCTCCAGCGTACTGCCCGACTTCGAAATCACATTTACATACACGCTCTTGGGGTCTCCCTCTTCGTTGGGTTGCTCCAGGTACTCAATCAACTGGTTCAGGTATTTACCGCTGATGTGGTGGCCGGCAAAGATCACTTCCGGCCCGTCGCTGCCAAAAAAACCGGTAAGGGCATCGATAACCGCACGAGCCCCCAAGTATGACCCCCCGATTCCACAGGCAACAAACACATCGGCATCCGCACGGATCTGGCCGGCCAGCGTTTCGATCTGCTCCAGCTCCGCATCATTGGGATCGGACAGCAGGGTGCGCCAACCCAGCATTTCGGCTCCTTCTCCCCGGCCGGACTGCACCAGTTCAAAACTTTCCTTCGCCCGGCCCACAGCTTCGTCAAATTCGTTGTCTGAGAGGAATGACCGAGCCTTCGCAATATCAATATTCAACATGAGAACCTTTCGTAAATAGTTAAATTAGTGTCGTTTCAGAGGCAAAATATATTCGCCAACAGACCGCTCAAAATTTATTATACTCACAACTTCAAAGCGAGGAGTATAAAACCTTAATATTCTTTAAATTTCAAGCTAATTTAAGTGATGAATTTTTCAAGCTACTTAAATTCCTAAATGATTGAAACACAATTAGATCAGGCAACATCGTTCAAGCGGCGAGGCAGAAAAACACTGGCTGAAATAACCAGCCCTGTGTCTAAACCGCTCAGTGAATTTCGCTCTTTTTACAAAAAGGCGCTCCGAACCGATGTGTTCTTACTCGACAAGATAGTGGATTATCTGCTCCGACAGAAAGGAAAAGAGATCCGCCCCACGCTTGTATTCATGTCGGCACGCCTGTTCGGTGAGGTAAATGAGCGCAGCTACGTGGCCGCTACGATGATAGAGCTGCTCCACACCGCCACCCTCATCCATGACGATGTAGTCGATGAGGCCGATACCCGGCGCGGTTTTCTGAGTATCAACAAGGTGTGGAAGAACAAAGCGGGAGTACTGCTGGGAGATTTCCTCCTCTCGAAGGGATTGCTGATTGCGCTGGACAACGATGAATTCAAACTGTTGAAAGTACTCTCAGAAGCGGTAAAAAGCATGAGTGAAGGCGAGTTGCGCCAGTTTAAGGCCGCCCGACTTTTCAACATGACAGAGGAGTATTATTTCAAGGTGATCTCCGAGAAAACCGCCAGCCTTATTGCCTCTTGTTGCGAGTGCGGTGCGATCTCCACGAGCGAGGATCCCGAAATGCACCAGAAAATGCACGATATCGGGATGTGCGTAGGCACCGCCTTCCAGATACGGGATGACCTATTTGATTACGGTATCGACGACGTGGGCAAGCCGCGCCGAAACGATATCAAGGAGCGCAAGGTTACCCTCCCGCTGATCAAGGCGCTGGAAAACGCCTCACTGGCCGAACGGACCCGCATCCGTTACCTCATGCGCAAGCGCAAAAAGAAGGATCAGGAGATTGAAGATATTGTCTCCTTTGTACACGAAAAAGGCGGTATTGAATACGCCCGTGCCATCATGGATAATTACGCCTCGCGTGCTGTAGACAAGCTCTCCACCCTGCCGGAAAGTCCCGACCGCGATGCCTTCCGGGACCTGATCCAGTTCATTGTCAAACGAAAGCGGTAGACCCGGCATAATGCAACCGCCTGAAACCGCCGCACGACCCCTGTTGTTCCTTTCAGATGTCCACCTGGGAGGCTTTGCGGAAAATGAAAACCGGGAGCTGGAGCGGCAGCTGATTCGCCTCATCGACCACTGCCAGTCCAACGGGATAAAAATATTTATCCTCGGCGATCTTTTTGACTATTGGATGGAGTTCCCGGGCCACGTCCCTGAACTGGGTAAAAAAGTCAACGAGCGGTTTAGAGAATATAACAACGAGCTTGGGCCGACCTTGTATATAACGGGAAATCACGACAACTGGACCCGGTCCTATTTTGAGGAGATCGGTTTTACGCTGGAACCGGAATACAAGACGCTGAAGATCCGGGGCCGGAACCTGCTGTTGCTCCATGGCGACGGCATCCCGAACGAGAGTGGTGAGCTGCTTCGCCCTCCCCTGCACCGGCTGTTGCGGAACAAAACGTTCATCTCTTTTTATCAAACCCTGCTGGCGCCCCGGGCGGGGTTGTGGGTGATGAAATGGTTTTCACGGCTTAACCGACGCTTTGGCTCTCTCCGGGAAGATGAGAGCACCTTGAATCGTTGGGGCAGGCAGAACTTGAAGACGACCAACACGGACATAATCATCTGCGGTCACGATCATTTGCCCCGGAAAAAAGAATTTAACTTCGGAACCTTTTTAAATTTGGGTACTTTCTATAAACACAGAACGATGGCGTTATATAATAACGAAGGCTTAAATATCGTTGTCTGGAACGACGCATCAAGACAACTGAATAATTTTTATACGGCAGAAAACCAACATGAGTGATTCGAGTTACAACGGCGATGAAATGGATCGATATTTTAATGATCCGGAATATCGCCGAAAAATTATTGAGGAGCGAAAACAACAACAGGCGGAAGACCAGGACGGTCCCGGAAACAAAACATCCATAGCCCGCCAAAAAATTGTGCGTGCGGCGGCCATACTGTTCTCCGTGCTTTTCCTCGTGGGTGCCGCGTTCACCTACTACCTTTTCCAGGGATTGCCCTCTATCGACCAGCTGGAAAATCCAGACACAGCGATCGCTTCCCTGGTCAAAAGCCGTGACGGGGTTGTTCTGGACAAGTATTTCACCGAAAACCGGCGCTGGGTACCGCTGGAAGAGATCTCCCCCCATGTAGTTAACGCCCTCGTTGCCGTAGAAGATCACCGTTTTTATGACCACTGGGGAATCGACATGGTCCGGACGTTGGCCATCCCCTACCACCTTGTTCGCGCCGGTTTGGGGATTGGCGACATCCAGGGCGGATCCACCCTGACCCAGCAGTTGGCAAGAAACCTCTACAAAAAAATTGGCCGTGAGTTTTCCGTTATCCGGAAGCTGCGCGAGATGATAACGGCGATCCAGCTTGAACAGAACTATACCAAGCGCGAAATCATCGAGATGTACCTCAACACGGTGGAATACAGCAACAGCGCCATGGGTATTGAAGTGGCGGCCGAAACCCACTATGGCAAAACCGCCAAAGATCTTACTATCTCCGAGGCCGCTACCCTGGTGGGTTCGGTCAATGCCGTGTACGCCTACAACCCGCGGTTATTTCCTGAGCGGTCTCAGCAGCGCAGGAACACGGTGCTTTTTCAAATGATGAAACGTGACTTTATCAGCCAGGAGGTATTCAATAAACTTTCTGAAGAACCGATCTCCCTGAATTATCATCCCCCCTCAAAGTCGGGACGTGAGAGCCGCTATTTCGGGGAATATATTCGCCAGCAGATAATGGACTGGACCCGGGAAAACGGGTATGACCTTTACACAGACGGCCTAACCATCCACACCACGATCGATTCGCGCCTGCAGATGCATGCCGAGCAGGCCCTGAAGCAGAAGCTTGATTCGCTGCAGACAATTTTTGTGGATGAGTGGACCTCCCCCGGTGGCGATTATATGGATATCTACTGGAAGAGATATCCCAAATTCCTGCAGGATTTTATCCGCGAGACCGACCGTTATAAAAATGCCTTTTCAAAACTGAATACCAACCAGGAATCGGTGGTCTTTGAAACCCTGATGGCCGACAGCGCTTTTGTGGATTCCGTCAAGCGGGTAAGCACGCGCCTGCAGGCCGGTTTTGTTTCCATAAATCCCAATAACGGAAATATTTTGACCTGGGTGGGCGGCTATGATTACGGAAATGTGCAGTTTGATCACGTATATCAGTCAAAACGGCAGGCGGGTTCCACGTTCAAGCCGTTTGTTTACGCCGTTGCCATTGACAACGGGTATCGGCCATACCACAAATTTTTGAAATACCCGACCAAATTTTATGACCGCTCGGGTCGCGTTTGGGCTCCGAAAGATCCCTCTGTGCCGGCAGGTCCTGAAATGCTACCCCTGCGCCAGGGGTTGGCCCGCAGCCTGAACAATGTTACGGTGCGGCTGCTGCCGGAGATCTCAGGCCATCCCAACACCAACAAGCTGGAAGACCTGGAGTCTGGCGCCCAAAAAATAAAATCGATGGCTCAAAATATGGGAATAGATATGTCCGGTGTCGAGGCATACCCCTCCATTGCCCTGGGTACGGCCCGGGTATCGCTGCTTGACCTTGTCAGTGCCTATACGACTTTTGCCCACCAAGGCGTTCATTTTAAACCTATCGCCATCACCCGTATTGAGGACAAGGAAGGAAATATACTGGAAGAATATCATTCCAATTATCCTGAAGAAGTGATCAGTCCCGAAACGGCCTATATCATGATTGATATGATGCGGGGCGTTATCCGTGGGGGCGACTGGGGATATGGAACGGGCGTGCGCCTGCGAAACAGCTATGGAGTAACCCAGGATGTCGCCGGCAAAACCGGTACCAGCCAGGACGCTGCAGACAACTGGTTTGTCGCCATGATGCCCCACATAGTCATGGGTGCATGGGTGGGCGGAGAGGATCGAAAAATCCGGTTCCGGAACGACATCAGTTACAGTATCGGTCAGGGTGCGCGTACAGCCCTGCCCATTGTAGGAACCTTTATTAACGCTGCCAAGAATGATCCCGAAGTCAACTGGAGCTACGAGGCGTTTGAGCCGCCCGCCGGGTTTAGTGAATCGCTACTCTATAATTCGGATGAAACGAATATCCAGCCCGTCAAAGGGGAGAAGAAGGGACGTATCGGCTGGTAGGTGACAGGTTGCAGTTTGCAGATTGCAGATTGCAGGTGCTGGAATTTGAGCAATATTATCTTTAACGGGCTATCCGAATTGGACGCGGCTGAAGTGGAGGTATAGGATTTTTTGCCACGCAGCCAGGATCAACAAAAAAAGGAGCCCCCGTTGCGGAAGCTCCTTTAGATAAGCTTTTTAGCACCTGAAAGCTACTGCGTTGTAACCGAAAAATTGGCGGCCAGTTTAATTCGGTTTTCAGCTCGTTCCAGCGCTTTTCGGGCCCGCTCTTTGTCGATGGAATCCTTATCCGACTCAAGGCGTTCTTTTGCCCGTTCCTTGGCAGCCCTGGCACGCTCTATATCAATCTTGTCAACAGGTTCAGCCGCTTCAGCCAGGAGAGTTAGCTTGTTGTCGTGTACCTCAACGAATCCCCCGCTTACCGCAAAATATTGTTCCCCGCCGTCAGCTTTACGGACCAGGATACGGCCGGTTTTGAGTGTGGAGATGATGCTGGCATGCAGCGTCTTAATCTCAAAACTACCTAATGCACCAGGCACCTGTACGCCGGTCACCTGATCATCGAACACTGAGCCTTCAGGCGTTAGAATTTGTGCTTCAAAATTATTCATATCAAAATCAAAAGATGGAATTTAAATAAAACCTCCGGGCTTTTGACAACCCGGAGGTTTGGAATTTTGTTCTATTCAGCGGCTTCTGCTTCGGCTTCTTCGAGCAGGCGCTCACCTTTCTCTTCGGCTTCCTCGATGGTGCCAACGAGGTGAAACGCATTTTCCGGCAGGTGATCGAGTTCACCATTCAGAATTTTCTTGAAGCCTTTTACCGTGTCTTCAATATTCATGTATTTCCCCGGTTGGCCGGTAAACTGCTCGGCCACGAAGAACGGCTGACTGAGGAAACGCTGCACGCGACGTGCGCGGGCAACGGTTGTCTTGTCTTCGTCCGAAAGCTCATCCATACCCAAGATGGCGATAATATCCTGCAGATCCTTGTACTTTTGCAGAATTTCGATAACACGCTGGGCGGTATCGTAATGTTCTTCTCCAACAATTTTGGGATCCAGAATTCGCGAAGAGGAATCCAGCGGATCCACCGCAGGATAGATACCAATCTGCGTAAGCGCGCGGCTCAGTACGGTTGTCGCATCAAGGTGAGCAAACGTTGTTGCGGGTGCGGGGTCTGTCAGGTCATCGGCCGGTACATATACCGCCTGTACGGAAGTAATAGACCCATTCTTGGTAGAGGTAATCCGCTCCTGCAGGTCGCCCATCTCAGTAGCCAGCGTCGGCTGATATCCCACCGCTGACGGCATTCGTCCCAGCAGAGCCGATACTTCGGAGCCCGCCTGGGTAAACCGGAAGATGTTGTCAATAAAGAAAAGGATATCGCGGGAAACTTCATCCCTGAAATACTCGGCAATAGTCAATCCCGAAAGTGCAACACGGGCGCGTGCCCCGGGCGGTTCGTTCATCTGCCCGAACACGAAACTGGCCTTGGAATCCTTCAGCTTTTCCATGTCCACCTTATCCAGGTCCCAATTGCCCTCTTCCATCGACTCGTTAAATTCTTTCCCGTAATCGATAATTCCGGCCTCGAGCATCTCGCGCATCAGGTCATTTCCCTCGCGCGTACGCTCCCCAACCCCGGCAAATACCGAGAGTCCGCCGTGCCCTTTGGCCACGTTGTTAATCAATTCCTGGATGAGAACCGTCTTCCCCACACCAGCACCTCCGAACAGGCCGGTCTTCCCCCCTTTGGCATACGGGCATAGAAGATCAATAACCTTGATCCCGGTCTCGAGCATCTCCGTCGAGGTCGCAAGATCTTCAAAGCTCGGGGCTGATCGGTGAATAGGGTACCGCTTATCTCCCTTGGGAGGCTCAAGCCCGTCGATGGGCTCTCCCACAAGGTTGAAAAGTCGTCCTTTGATATCTTCGCCAACCGGCATCGAGATAGGATCACCCGTGTCAACGACTTCCATCTCTCGCACCAGACCATCCGTACTGTCCATTGCGATGGTACGCACGCGATTTTCACCGAGATGTTGTGCTACTTCCAGGTACAATTTCGATCCATCTTCACGATCAATATACAGGGCGTTTAGAACCGGGGGAATCTCTCCCTGATCAAAGTCTACGTCGACGACCGGCCCAATAACTTGTGCAACGGTTCCTTTATTCATTTACTTATCAATTGTTGATATGGTTAAAATTTTAAAAAAGCTTCTCTGTCTTTCGGTGTTAACTCTTCTTACCGGGGTAAGGGCAAGAATGTATCTGTCCATCTGAAGCGGCGAAAGTTAGTAGTTTTAGCCCGCAAAGGCAAAGAGCGAAAATGATAATCTTTACAGCTGGTCGAAATCTGTTCCGGCACTGATGCGCGCGTTTGCCGACCGGGGCGTGCCAACATACCGCTTGCTGCTCTCATCTTCCGAAATATCGGCCAGCAGCAAGCTGCGCAGGCTCAGCAGGATCATCCGGCAAGACTGGGTAAACAGCCGGTTTGCCATCAGCAGGCTGGTTGCTTTGACATCATCAAGCGCTCCTCTTCGTATCGCCTCGGAGCTCTCACGTATAAACAGGCGATCCTGCTCCTCAACTTTAATAAATGTACTGTTTAAAGTTTTTGAAATTTCTGTTGTATTTTTCTCAGGTTCCTTAAAGAGAGCATCGAGAGCCAGGATAAACTCCACGAGCCGCGACTGAAACTGCGCTGGTGCATTGCCGAGAAAAGAACTCTCCGCCAGGGAAAACTCGTCGAGTTCACTTTTAATATCCTTCAAGTTTTTAGCCGCATTCATTATACTCCGGCTTGAACGGAGGTAATGATCCAGCAGCTTCGACTCCTCGTTCTCCAGCTCAGCAGCAGATATCCGGGCGTAGTAATCAAATATTTCTCCGTGCAGCTGTTTCAAACGAAGATAGAACTCACCGATTGACCCCGTAAATGCGTGATCCGCCGGTGACGGGGTGGTATGCTGAAGCGGTGGACATTTCTCCAGCTCGTACAGCTTGACGAGGAAGTTCCGTGACTCCTTGTATTGATGGAGGATCTCCTTGTTGAACGCCGTCAACGCCGCATCAGAAACTTCCGGAGGAGTATTCTGTATGTAGTGCGTGAACGTATGCACCGGTTCCGGAAACAGGCGGTCCACCAGGCTCGCGACCGATGAGATCAGAGGTATAAACAGGACCAGCCCGATCAAGTTAAAAAGGGTGTGGAACAGGGCGATACCCAGCACAACCTGCTGGCGCCATCCGAGTCCAACTTCAATAACCCAAACCAGCGGTGACAACAGCAGCAGGGCTGCCACCGCGGTTAACACATTAAAAAGAAGGTGTACGCAGGCCACTTTCTTTTTAATCTGGATCCCACCCAGGGCCCCTAATATTACGGTTACGGTCGTTCCCACATTAGCGCCGATGACCATGGCCGCCCCGGCCCTGAATTCGATCATCTCCGTACTTATGGCGGCCAGCACAATGGCGATAGTGGCTGAGCTGGACTGCATCAGGGCGGTCAGCAGAACTCCGGCAAAAACAAAAAGCCACATCCCCACCCCCGCTATCACCTCGATGTCAAACAGGGTGGTAAGCTGCTCAACGCCTCCCTTCATATAGTCCAGCCCGTGAAAAAGCAGGCCGAACCCAAGCAGCAGCTTGCTTGTGCTCCGCAGGCGCGGCTTTTCCGTGGAGAAAATAAATCCGATTCCTCCCAGCGCAATAATCGGCAGGGCGATGCTTTCGATACTTATCTTAAAGCCGAAAAAAGCTACAATCCAGGCCGTGATCGTGGTTCCGATGTTGGCCCCCAGCACCACTCCTACTGCGTTCTGCAGCGTCATAACTCCGGCTCCGACAAATGCCAGCACCATCAGCATGATGGCGGAGCTGCTCTGCAGCAGAGAGGTGGTGGAGAGCCCCGTCAATACCGCGCGGGCGGTCGTGCTGGTGTAGCGCCGGACAAACTGCTTGAATGAACGGCCGGCCAGCGCTTTTATCGCATCTTCCATCAGGTATATCCCGAACAGGAACAGCCCCAGGCCAGCCAGCAGAACCCATATGTCAGATAAAGACAGCAATATCGTCAGGTTATTGAGTTATATTCGGATCTTCCATTTAATGCTTCACTCCTAACGTGCAAGCAGCTTTATATTAATTATGAAGGTATGAAATAAAACCCGATTTATATCCGGGAGATTCCTGTTTTCCGAGGGCAATTGACAATATGGAATCGACAGCCACCTTTCAATGCCTTTTTTATCTGGCTGACGCGGATTAACCTCGCCGATATATTTTCTTTTCAGCAAGGCGTTGGATGGAAATAGCCGTGCAAGCGTGCTTGCTCACGTTAAAAAATGAAGACGCCGCTGAAGAGCACCTTGCGCAGACTGCACGCACAGTTAATACTAGGGGCCTATGCAGAACCAGAACCTGCTATTTTGTTGGGAGGTAGTTGTACTACCTCCCTTTGTGACCTTTAACCCGGATTATTCACGAAGTAGAACAAATTACGGCTTAAGCCAATGATATTATGATATCCAGCGGAAGTACCCGGTAGCTCAAATTTGGGTA
>NZ_JBINJF010000027.1:0-61990 GCF_043951865.1 Halalkalibaculum sp. DA3122 | reverse complement strand
GGGCTCGCAATCAGATTAGGGTACAAAAACGAGTGGAAGAGACTCTAAAGGTGACTTATGTTCCCTCTTAATATGTTTACCGGACAACAGTGATTCTGAAGATTAAATTCGATTCTTCAAATCCATTACCTAATAGCCGGTCCATGATTTCATCCATTACGTACTGCTGGAACGAGGCTTTTGCAAATTTCTCATAATTATTATCCTCAAGATCTTGCTTGAATTGTTTTTGCGGCTGTACAAAATCCGCTTTAAGATAATCTGCAAACTCTCGGATAAAAGGATGCCGTTCTTTGAACGGTTTAAGTGTTTCAAATAGTTGTTCAGCTGAAATAATAAGATATCCTGCATTACGGGCAGCCTGTTTATCCAACCGGTGTAGATATCCCAGTTTAAGATATACATATTGGGCAGCATCAGGTTTTTTCTCTTTATATCGTTCCAACTGTTTACTGTGTACGGTGGACCACATCTTATTTTCAAAAACAATTTCTTCCATACCTCTGGGTGTTTTAAGCTCTATCAGGAGATCCATGTAATCCACCTGCGTCCGGGCCTCAATATCCTGAATTGTAGAAATTTTATTGTTTTCTAGTCCAATTAGTGACAAGAATTCCTCTTTGATATCTATCCACCTTTCATTGCTATCAGCCTCATTGGCCAACCAGCATAAAAAGGCATCCATGACTAACTCTTTTTGCGCATGTTTGAATAAATTATTGGTAATCATAGCTTTTAGACTTCAATAGTTTTCTACTGACAATGTTTTTTTACACGTACCAAAGTGTCACTATTAGAACGCTTAATATATACTAAAGATAAGATAGCTGAAGTACAGCCTGTAATAAGTGATAAGGCGACTTAAGAATTATGAAAGTCAATAACGATAGTTTATTGACTTTTTTTAGCTTTCTCCTGCAAACAGAGCTAGATATCGACCTATTTCCATGAATTACAAGTTTCTAAGACACTTCTTATATAAATCTTAGAAAAAATCACGGTTTCTGACGCTTAAACGCCTTTTCTGAGAATCTAAGAAAATAAGAAGCTTTTTCTATTATTGGTGATCGCTCATTCATCTAGATGTTTTTCAAAATTCCATATGCTTTAATTGCCACTTCGGACGTCGCTGCTCGTCCAGTAGATCTCGCATGATTTGAAAATCATCGTCAGTATTTAATCCCTGAAAGATACGTTCATTTTTCTCTTCATAAGTGTAGATCCCTTCAGTTTTTCGTTTCAAATCATTAGCAATCGTTTCAGGGTAGGGGAAGAAAGCACTCGGTTTATCTATGAGAAACGGCTTGTTTTCTCGATAGTAGGATGCTCTGCTTCTGTTGAATATGGCTTTTTTAATCTCTTCGATGCTAAAATGATCTAGACTGTTTTTGATTTGATCTACCATTTTAACATCAGAGAGATCAATCGGTTTATTAAATACCTCATTCCAGTATTCAGCGATAAAAAGTATTTCAACAGACCAATCACTACTACTGGTAGTATTTCTTTCTGTTTTTTTAAGAGGTTTCTTTTGTGGGTTCAATATTTGATCCCCACTGGGGTTCACTTTTTGTACCATTCGGGGTTCATTTATTGACCCCTCAGTTCCATTTTTTGTCTGTTGTTTTATGGCACTGTGGTTTGTCAGAATGATTCCGTATCGGTAAGGCGAAGTATCAACATATCGGTTTATTATTTTCTGTTTAATCAGGTTTCTGAGTGCCCTGATGACGGTGTTTTTACCCAGTCCCGTGAGCTCTTTGATCTGGGTAAGAGCTATTCCGTCTAGCTCCTTATGAAAACCATAGGTCTTTCTACAGATGGCCAGGGCGACCTTCAGTTCGCTTCCTTTCAAATTAGCCATCCGTTGTTCAATGATGAAATTGGGGACCTTGGTGTAGGCTATATGTTCCGGTAATCCAGGCATCTCGATCTAGCTTAAATGGAAGAGACGTTCGATGACTTTACGCTCAAAGTATTTTCTCCGGCTGCCGCCAAATTGGATGGACGGAATGAACCGGGGATGCTCTTCATCCATATTCGATCTATTCAAAATAGTCCGATGGTTCAGTCCGGTAAGGTCTTCCACTTCCTGGGCGGTGATGTACCGCTTTTCGTTTATACGGTGACGGTTGGTATTGAGGAGGATATCCAGCTTATTTTCAATTCGTTCTAAGATTTCTTCCTTCATAAGTAATTCCTTTCACTGGTTAATTTTGATTCGCGCTAAGCTACTACGGCAAGGAATACTAAATCAATCATCCAGATGGTTTGGGAAGGATTAGGAAAGTTTGGGACAGATCGGGACGGAATGTGAAAGAATGGGAAAGTAATCCAAAACTCACTGGCAGATGAATTCTTGGCGGCAGCTACGGCCGTTGCGTGGGATAATTTCAATGGTCCTTCACGATCAGTTACTTCTTCAACAATCGAGCCGGAGTAAAATTATTCTTTTCGCGCATCGTCCTCAGCCGTTTTCCCGCCAACAATTCCAAGGCCGGAAATATCTAAACCTACAAATAATCCTCCGCCCTAAGCTGGTGGAGTGATGGGTAAGCTGATCGACCAGATCCCGACCGCCGCCGGGAGACGACTTTTTGGGTTCCCAGCTTTGCTGGTCCCGATTTCAATCGAGATTGGTCGTTCAAAAAAAAGAAAGACCGATTAAAAGCTATTGGTAGAATTAGCTCCTAAGAATTAAATAGGCTTCACAGCCTTTTTCCCTCTATTATATTTATTCTCCTCATGGTACCACCAGGAATTTATGCGGGCGTTAATAATAGACCAATCGGAAATCGGTACTCCATTTTCACATATTCGAAAATATTTGGCAATCTGCTTTTTGAGTTCCTCCCGGTTGAAATCTTTTCCATCTTGTCCCATAACGTATCGACAAGCTTCGGGCACGCTGTCATATTTTCGATAAAAGTTATAGTATCCCTCCAACGATACCTCATCAATGACCTTTTCCATTGCATTTATCTTTATTTGGTATAAACCGATCTTTTTTAGTTTCTCACTACTCTCGATCATCTTATTTTGGCAAAATTGAAAGCAGTGTTCCCCGCCAAGAACGGTATATTTCTCATACCATTTTTGTATAATAGGATGAGTAATATTACCGGTTAACTGTTCATTAATTTGGAATCGACCTTCACCCGGAGCTGGATTTTTATTAAGTGAAGGAAAAGGGATTTTAAATAAGAATACTCTTTTATACTCCGACTGTTTAGTTTTTAATAGATCTTTTCGACGTATGAACTTCGGGTCTTCTATATCATCGATATCAAAATTGTCAAACGATTGTAATGCTTTATCTTTTTCATCCTGATAACTTTGAGTGATTTTATGCAGATCAATCGATGCCTTTGATATTGAAAGCTGTTGATCCGGATGTTTACTTATATAGAAAGAGCTGCACAGAATGGTCAATAGATCTGTTACTTTCTTGGTCATGCTTCTTAACTACTGAGGATTGATTATTTTGTGGGAATAATTGGGACTTAATGGAAATTAATTGAATTGGCTCTTGATGAAATTTTGCCTGTAACACTTTTTTAAAAACTCACAAAAGGTATGACGAAAGAAACTTTTATTCCCAAAAAAGTTGACCCGACTGATGTTTTTTATACGAAAAATATGATGAATAGCTATTCCGCTATCTGGTTCCATGGATCATCCTGTCAAAAGATCTTTTTCGATATCAAACAAAGATCATTTCCTCTCTTTATTATTGAAATGCTGCCTAATTAAGGCTAATAAGGTTTATATGGAAAATTTTTCGATTGTCACTGAGTTTATTAGAAAGGAGATGTTCGCTAGACAACTATTCTAGGAAAGGATATTTTTTGGGGATTTTTTGCTTTATATTATTATAAATTCAAATAGTAAAATCACTTATGAACTCGATCGTTGACAAACAGGAGTTGATCGACTGGATAGAAGGATTGGACAATGAGGCCTTACTCGTAACGCTTCAATCTATGAAAAATAATGCCAGTGGTGGCGATTTTTGGGATGAGCTTCCAGAGAAAACTAAGCAGGCCATCGACAAGGCGAAAAAAGAAGCCGAGGACGGGAAGGGCATTCCACATCGTAAAGTGATGAAAGAGATGAGAGAGCGATTCCTCCCATAATGCCATACGATATTATTTGGACACCTACCGCCCGACGCTCCTATGTTGATATTTTGAAGTATCTAAATGAGCATTGGTCCCAAACCGAGCTTATAGAGTTCGAAGCTCATGTTAGCGAAGTCTTACAGTTGATTGCCCAGTTTCCCATGATATATGAATATTCCGAGCAAAGTGATACCCACCGGTGTGTACTATTTAGCCAGGTAAGCCTGTTTTATCAGGTGAAAAAACAGACCACAGAAGTGGAACTGTTGCTGTTTTGGGATAATCGTCAAGACCCGGAGAACCTACAGATTTAGGAGAACGAGCTATGACGCTGATGTAGCATAGTATCATCCTAATCGATTCCCTTGATGGCGTTCTTAATATCATTTTGATCCAGGTGCTCATAAATCTGAGTAACCTGAACCGAAGAGTGTCCCATAATCTTTTGAACAATATGGATCGGCACACCCTTGCGAAGCAGGTCCGTAGCGCAAGAATGCCGGAGACCGTGCAGGGTTACAGAGTTGGGGACTTTCTTAGCCAGCTTGACAAACTTCTTGAAGGATCTGGAGAGTGCTCCCGGTGTCATTCCATGGAAACGGTTTAATCCCGTTGAGCTGGGAAATACATAGCCATCACTGGATTCGCCTTGATCTTTATGCCACTGCTCCAGCCACGGTTTAAGGGGCTCGCGAATGGGGACCACTCGTTCTTTCCCCGACTTGGTGATGTTACCGTTCGAATTGGTGATGCGTATATGTCCCAGGTCGTCCGGATCCTTGGGATTCCCTTTCAGGTCCACATCATTCCAGGTCAGGTTTGTCGCCTCGCTTGCCCGGAGTCCACAGTAATACATGGTGTTGATCATCGGCTTGAACCACAGGCGCATTTGGTGAGGTTTGGTCACAAATCCCTTTTTCTTTTGCTCCTCGTAAAACTTGTCGAAGGCTTTAAACACTTCGTCCAGCTCTTCACGTGTCAGGGTTTTCTGAGCGATTTTCTCCGGGATCTTGGGCGGTTTTATATCTTTGGTGATGTTTTCCTTCAGGATTCCCTTTTTGTGCATCCATCGGAAGAAAACTTTGTAGTGGCGCAGGTAACTGGCCTGGGTTGCTACAGCGATATCTTTCCTAAAGCAGAATTCACGGATATCCTGCTCGGTGATCTCCGTGACCGGCATCGTTTTGCCCAGGTAATCCATCAGCATGTTCATGTGTCGCCGGTAGTTGTCCTTCGTCTTGGCGTTAGCCTGACTTCGCTGCTCAATAAATTGATTGGCCGCTTTATGCAGCGGGATGTATCTACCGCGTAAACTCTGTCGCTTCTTCTCGGCTTCCTTCTGAGGCGTCCACCCGTTAAACGGATCGATCTCACCGCGATGGTATTTGTCTTCATATTCAATCTGTAACCGCTGTGCCTCTCTTTTGAGGGTAGTACCCAGGCTAAAGGCTTTCCGTTTTCTCTTGCCATTCTCAGTTTTGAAAAAGCGAATGTAATATACGTCACCTCTTTTCTTAAGACTTGCCATAAAATTTTGAAATTAGTTATGGTTGGTGCGAGCATCCTGGTGGGTACAGTTTGTACCCACTGAAAAGAAGTGCAGAGAACAAATCAAATTGAACTGTACATCAAGATGAATTGTGGTAACTGCCCAACTTTTGTACCCACTGGTGTACCCACTATTTACGAAAACCGGGAATAAAAGGGAAGAGCCGTCACAAAGAAAGTTTCTTGATGGCAGGGTAAAACACCTCTAAAAATGCCGTTTAAATGGGGATAAGGGCAATTTTAGAGGGGTTGAAAGGAGGGAAAAGAAAAGTGGGCCCGGCAGGATTTGAACCTGCGACCAATCGATTATGAGTCGACTGCTCTAACCACTGAGCTACGGGCCCTGAAAAAGGCTTCTAAATTAACGGTTTTTAGCTCAAAACAAAAGTACCCGAGGCCGGACTCGAACCGGCACGGAGGTTTAGCCCCCAAGGGATTTTAAGTCCCTCGCGTCTACCAATTCCGCCACTCGGGCACGTGAATCACGCATTTGTCGGGCAGAGACTTCGGTTGAGTATACGCTTTAGCTTCCATACCGTACTTCCTATGACCCTGACGAGCCTCATCGGGAACGATTCGAAAACCAAGTTCTGCCAACACTATTTAAATGAGCAGTAAAATTTCGAGACTGCAAATATAAGATATAAAGAATTACTTCTACAATGTAATTTCGTGATTTTACTGATCATGTATACCGTGGAAACATACTTGATAAGAGATAATTATCAGGGTTGTACACCTGTTAAATCCTCTGCGAATGGATGGTTGTTTATCTGGCAACAGTTTGACCTTCTTGCGACTGAGGCTCATATGAGTACCAACGAATGTTTTGAGGTCTTCCATCGGGTAGTTCAGGTTTTCTCTCCATTCGTGAAGCAGGTGGAACCGCTGTAAATCTGTATTCTCAAAATATAGTGAATTTCATTGTTGAGACGGTTGATGAAATGTTATGTTGGGCTTTCTCAAAAAGAAATATCCAAAACACGATGAATAGCCGGTATTTGTTGGAATATCAAAAAAGTCCGGGGGGTTGTGCTTGAAATTTAACCCAAAAGATCAATTTTAAAACAGGAAAGCTTCAATTTTGCTTCAAAATAGTTCCTTATAATTCGTTGCATGAAATTATTGATAGTTGAAGATAATAAAGATCTGCTGGACAACATCCTGACCTATCTTGAGAGAGAAGGGTATATATGTGAGGCAGCAACAGACTACGAGCAGGGATTCGATAAGATTATGTCCCACAGCTACGATATCGTGCTGATCGATATTATGCTGCCCGAAGGCAACGGGCTGCAACTGCTGCAGGAACTTAAGTCAGTCAATAAAGAGGCCGGCTCCATTATCATTTCTGCAAAGAATTCACTTGATGACAAAGTCAAGGGACTCGAGCTCGGGGCCGACGACTACCTGACGAAACCCTTTCACCTGTCTGAACTGCATGCACGCATCAAGGCGGTGAACCGTCGTAAAAACCTGGGCGGCGACGAGATCATCCGGGTCAACGAAATTAAGATCAATACCGACACCATGGAAGTGACCGTGGATGGCGAGCCGGTAGATCTGACGCCAAAAGAATATGACCTGCTCGTTTATTTTTCAGCCAATAAAAACCGGGTGCTTTCAAAGCAGACCATCGCCGAACACCTGTGGGGAGACTATGTAGATCATCTTGACAACCTGGATTTTGTGTATCAACATATTAAGAACCTGCGCAAAAAAATGGTGAATGCCGGTGCGGGCGACTACATCGAATCTATTTACGGAATTGGATATAAATTTAAGATCGCACCCTGATGAAGCTGGTAAACAAATTTATTTTGATATACCTCCTGGTCACAATAATTGTGCTTTCGGCCGGGGGAATTATCTCATACTACCTTATTAAGGATGAGATCGACACCGAGCTTCGCTGGCGGTATATGGACCGCATCAACCGGGTCAGTTACCTGATTGAAGAGGGGCGCGGCCAGGATTTTGGATTCGACAGCACCCAGGTGGTCGAAAAGTTTCAAGACCGCAACCTGGTGATCAAGGAGCTGGAGGACCGGGTGGAAGAACGGGTTATCGCCTCCGACACCATGGCATGGCACCCGCACCTGAAGCGGATGGAGCATAATGTTAAAGTTTCGGCCTACCGCAATATTGACGGACGATCCTACTTTATTTCCACCTGGGGCGGGCTGGTAGAATCGGATGATATCATTGAAGCGGTAGTGAAAACGCTTTTATGGATCCTGGGACTGCAGGTCGTGGGTGCAGTGGGCGTAGGATTTCTGGTTTCAGGGCGGCTGTTCAAACCGTTCCGCGACACGCTGGAAAAGATCAGGGATTTCAAGCTTCACCAGCGCGAACCGATTGAGGCGGAGGAGACCAGCATCAAAGAGTTTGATGAGCTGAACCGATTTGTTAACGCCATGACCACCAAGGCAATTTCAGACTACCAAAACCTGAAGGAATTTGCTGAAAATGCCTCACATGAGCTGCAGACGCCGCTTTCTATTGCACAGGGGAAACTGGAGCTGCTGACCGAGACCGATCTCAATTCGGAGCAATTTAAGTACGTGGAATCGGCACAGTCGGCCATCCGAAAACTTTCCAAGCTGAGTGAGTCGCTGGGATTACTTACCAAGATAGAAAATCATGAATTCAGCAATTCCCAAAAGGTAAACTTTACAAAGCTGGTCAAAGACAGCCTGGATACGTTTGATGAGTTGATCACCTTAAACGGGGTCAGCGTCACATCCGAGCTGAATGAAGAGGTGGAAGTGCGGATGCACCCGGTATTGGCGGATATACTCTGGACCAACCTGTTTCAAAATGCGATAAAACACAATGTGACCGGGGGCGGCATCGATATCAGCCTCAATAACGAGCGTCTGCTTATTTCCAATACCGGCAAGCCGCTGAAGGTCGATCCCAGTGACCTCTTCAAACGGTTTAAAAAGGCGGATCAAAGCACCAGTTCCATCGGACTGGGCCTCTCCATTGTCAAGAGGATCGCCAACCAGTCCAACCTCGATATCTCTTACACCTATACTGACGAGGATCATCTTCACACGATCCGGGTGGATTTCCCCACCAATGATGAAAGTCAGTAACCCGTATTTCTGCAATTATCCAGGTTGTACTCTCGTAACCTGTTGGCAAGCAGTTCGTTGTAAGATATTTAAACTGTTCACCAAGTCGCCGGCCGACGAAGGGTTGAGCTCTTTTGCAACCATGTAATTCTCCATGAGGTATGAGGGTGTACAGAGTATCAACCGATCCGCCGGATAGCCCCTGAACTTGTGATTCATATTGTTATATTCCGTCGAAATATTTATTTCCAACAGGGAAATTCTCCCATACTTGCAATACGCAATGCGAAAAAAGCGGGTATGTCTCAAAGGAGAATTTAACTTTAACATTAACCTCAAAAAAACAGGCGGCTTACGGCCATTTAAAATCAAGGAATTTATGGGATTATTCAGGAAACTTGGTGAATGTCAGCTAACGAATTATCTGTATCCGGTACTGCTGTTATGGTTTCTGCCTTCGGTTTTATGCGCGCAGGGCAACCAGCCAAAAAAGGAAATTGAAGCTCATCAACTGGAGTCGGATGCCGATTTTGTGTTCGATGGCCATGTGAACGAAGATTTTTGGCACCGGATTGAACCCGCTTCGGGATTTCGACAGCAGGAGCCCAACGAGGGAGCAGCCGCAACCGAGCGTACCGAAGTGCGGATCGCCTACGACGAGGAATATTTGTATCTCGGGGTGATTTTATATGACAGCAACCCCTCGGGGATCAAAGCGTACCAGAAGAGACGGGATGTGCGCATCGTTTCTGATGAACGTTTTACCTGGATTTTTGATACGTTTAACGACCAGCGGAGTGCCTACTTCCTGGAAATAAATCCGAACGGCCTGCGCACCGACGGGTTGATCAGCACCGGTCAGGGCAACGAAATCAACCTGAACTGGGACGGTATCTGGGATGCCCGGACCGTGATCGGGGAATTTGGCTGGTCGGCGGAAATCAGAATTCCGTTCCGGACCTTTAATTTTGATGCCGACAGCGACCGCTGGGGGGCTAACTTCATGCGGGTGATACGCCGTAAAAATGAAACGGCACTCTGGACCGGCCATCGCAGAAACCAGGGGATCGACCGGCCGCAGAACGCCGGGGTCCTAACCGGATTGAAAGGGGCTTCCCAGGGTTTGGGCCTGGAGGTCGTACCGTTTGGAATTGTAAATACCAGCGAAGAACGGTTGCCCGGCGGCAGTGGAACCGATACCGATACCAACGTGGATGGCGGCTTCGACGTTAATTACAGTATTACTCCCAGTCTGAAAGCATCAGTGACATTTAATACCGATTTTGCGGAAGCGGAAGTAGACCAGCGGCAGGTGAACTTGACCCGCTTTCCACTGCAGTTCCCCGAACAGCGTGACTTTTTCCTGGAGGGGGCCAATATCTACGAATTTGCCCCGAGCAGCAGGGTTAATCCCTATTTCAGCCGGCGAATTGGCCTGCAGGACGGAGCGCCGATCCCGATTACCTACGGGGCCCGGGTTCTGGGCAATGCAGGAAATTACAACATGGCGCTGCTGCATGTGCGAACCGGGCAGAAGGGTTCGGTAAAACCGGAAAATTTTTCGGTGGCACGCATAAAGCGAAATGTCGGTTCAGAAAGCACCGTCGGAATGATTTACACCCGCCGGTCAACCCAGGAGAGTGAATCGCTGACCCCGGCGCTGCGAGACCGGCACACCCTGGGCGTGGATATGGAACTGGGGACCTCGAACTTCAGGGGAAGTGACAACCTTCAGTTTCAGGCCTTTTTTGTGTTTCACAACTCTCCCTATCTCGCAGATGACGGCACCAATATTTGGGATCGCTCCTCCAGGGGATTTCGGCTGAACTACCCGAATCAACCCTGGGCGGGCCATGTATCCTACCGCGAATTTGGCCGCGCATTTGAACCCGCGGTAGGCTTTACCCCGCGCAACGCCTTTCGGCGGCTGCAACCCTCGGTCGAATATTCACCGCAGTTTACCGAGAGCGACCTGGTCCAGCAGATCGACTGGGAATTCCGGTTTGAGCATCTGACTGATCTCGATTTTGAGCTGCTCACCCAGGAACACCGGCTTACGCTGTTTGATATCACATTTATGACCGGCGATGTGCTGGAGTTTGATGTGGCCCGCAATTTTGAGCGCCTGGTAGAACCGTTTGATATAAAGCGGGATGGATCCATTGTTATTCCGGTGGACGAATACGTGACCTGGAGTGCAGAAGCGGCCCTGGAAACGGCTTCATACCGCAGGGTTTCTGCCGAGTTGAACTTTTCAAGCGGGGGCTTCTGGTCCGGCACTCAAACCGAATACGGGGGGGAGATAACGGTACGCCCATATCCGGGAATTGAGCTGGCGCCGGAGTACATTCATACCGATGTGGATCTTGCCCAGGGGAACTTTTCAACGGACCTGTTCCGGTTTGAGGCCAATATCGATTTGACGACCTCTCTTTTTATTACCAGTAATATCCAGTATGACAACCTGAGCGACCGGCTGGCGATGAACAATCGCCTGCGCTGGATCATAACGCCGGGTTCCGACATGTACCTGGTATACAATCACAGCTGGATCGGCGACCCGATGGATCGCTTTTTACGGCAGCAGTTCCAAACGCTCCAGCGCGCGGGGGCCATAAAGGTGAGCTATACGCACCGTTTTTAAACCGGTGGTTCCCTTTAATTATGCCGGGGTTTCATAACAAAAAAGTCGGGAACGCGGCCTTCCCTGTGCCGTTTAAATATTTGGAAATCTAGCTTAGTGAACTTAAACTAACGCAAAGCATTAGTACCCATGATACCAATTTTAAATAAGGAGAATATATCTATGGATAACATAAAGAGAGTACTGACAGTCTTGGCCGGCGTATTGCTTATCAGCTCTATGGTCCCGCAGAACGCAGAAGCCCAGTGGGGAATCGGGGCTTCGTATGAAGTAAGGGACGAGGAACCTCAGAACGGATTTGGGGTGCGCATTGAACGCGGAATTTTGAACAAATTACCGATTGTTCAGCTGGGACTCCGTGCCCACTTCAGCAATTTCAGCGAAGAAAACCAGGTGGACTACCAAAACAGGACCGGCTCATTCAGCCAGGAAATCAAGGACTATGATTTTGGACTGACAGCTCTGGGCGGGGTCTCCGTCGGATTCCTCAAGCCATACGTGGGAGTGGGGCTGGGCTCCAATACGGTTGATATGGATGTGCCGGACGACGCCTCTGTAGAAGCCGTGGAAGAGAGCAGCTTGTACTGGAACGCATTGGTCGGCGCTGAGGTAAGTGCCATCCCCTTGTTGAAACCGTTTGTGGAATATCGCTACACGAACGTAAACAAGGATTTTTTCCAGGATGCCCGTGACCTGAATGTGCCGGCCCCGTCATCATCCAACGGTCGGATTGTTTTTGGCGTGCTGCTAAAGTTTTAGACGGTTTCCAACATTTACCGGGAGGCGGACGTTATCTACTACGTCCGCCTTTTTTGTATCATCCCTTATGACCCCGAGGGGGGAGGTGTGGCAAGATAGGCGCAGACTCAATTGGTATTTAAATGGATAGATGGTTTAATTAAATTCTTGAACGATGTTCGTTGTTGTACAACTATAGAAATGAGATAGAAGAGTCGATTATAGATGTCTGAGGTCAAAACGACATATAGCCAGGATCTGGATGCATACGAGCTGGATCCCGCACAGCAGGATGATCTGAATCAGCTGCTGGAGCTTTGTCATCAGCATATCGAATCTACCGACGACCAGATGGTGACCAAGGCATTCAAGCTCTGCTACCTCTCGCACAAAGGGGTAAACCGGGCCTCGGGTGAGCCTTTTTACTACCACCCGGTGTCGGTTGCCAAAATTGTGGCCTCCGAGATCAATATTGACGATGTATCGGTTGCGGCCTCTCTTCTGCATGACACGGTTGAAGATACCGAGGTTACCCTCGACGATATTGAACGGGAGTTCGGGGAGGTGGTGGCTCACCTGATTGACGGCGTCACAAAGATTTCAGGCGTATTCAAGAGTCGCGATACAAAGCAGGCCGAGACGTTCATGAAGCTTCTGTTGTCGATGGCCGAAGATCTGCGGGTGGTGCTGATCAAGTTTGCCGACCGGCTCCACAACATGCGCACAATCCAGCATCTGCCGCGAGAAAAGCAGCTCAAAATCGCAACTGAAACCCGGGAGCTCTATGCTCCGCTGGCTCACCGGTTTGGCCTGTTCAATATCAAGAGCGAACTTGAAGATCTCTGTTTCAAGGTTATAGATCCCAACTCGTACAAGTTTATCGCCCGCAAGCTGAGGGAGAAGAAGGAGGCGCGGGAGGCGTTTATCGAAGAGTTTATGCAGCCTATAGAAGAGGAGCTGGCCAAAGAAGGATTTAAATTTGAGATCAAAGGGCGCCCCAAGCATATTTATTCCATCTTCAAGAAGATGCAGCGGCAGCAGAAGCCGTTTGAGGAGATTTATGACCTGTTTGCAATACGGGTAATTTTGGAGGATCCGCATAAAAAAGAAGATTGCTGGAGGGTCTATTCCATTATTACAGACTGGTATACTCCCATCCCCAAGCGTTTTCGGGATTTTATCTCGGTGCCCAAGGCCAACGGGTACCAGTCGCTGCACACCACGGTGATCACTAAAACTGGCCGCAAGGTAGAGGTGCAGATCCGTACCCGGAAGATGGATGACATTGCTGAACGGGGGCTGGCCGCCCACTGGAAGTACAAGGAGGGCAAAGATGGTTCAGAAACCCTCGACAAGTTTGTGCACTGGGTGCGGGATGTGCTTGAAAATCCGCGTCCGGACGAGGCCAAGGAGTTCGTAAAAGATTTTCAGCTCAATCTCTACCAGGATGAAATCTACGTGTTTACCCCGGACGGGGAGCTGCGTACCCTGCCACAGGGTGCGACCCCGATCGATTTTGCTTTTGATATTCACAGCGAGGTTGGGGAACGGGCCATGGCGGCCAAAATTAACGGCAAAATGGCCCCGTTGCGGCAAAAGCTGGAGATAGGTGACCAGGTTGAAATTATTACCGGCAATAAAATCAACCTGAATCCCGACTGGATTAATGACGTCGTCACACACAAGGCGAAATCGCGCATTCGCCAGTACATCAAGCAAAAAGAGCGCAAAGTGGCGGAAGAGGGCCGCGAATTGTGGGAAAAACGGGCTGAGCGGGGCAACATCGAAATTAATGAACAGGAACTGATGCGTGTAGCCCACAAGCACAACTTTGATACCACCCAGAAGATGTTTTACGAGATCGGCCGGGGCCTGTTCGATGTAAACGAGCTGTATGATACCGCTAAACAGCTTACCAGCAAGGGACGTATTGAAGAGGATGAAAAGGATACTCCCGAACAGCGGCCCCTGAGCGAAGAGGAGATCCAGGAAACATATTTTAGTGCGGCCCGTTCTGTAAGTGACAGTAAATCACTGGTTATAAACGGCGAGTTAACCGATGTCAAATATTCGTATGCCAACTGCTGCAACCCCATTCCCGGCGACGACGTGATCGGATTCATAAGTCGTGACGGGGATGTTAAAATACACCGTTCCAACTGTAAAAATGTGCATCATCTTATACAAACTGACGGAGAACGCGTAGTGGATGTGGCATGGGCCAAAAATATCGATACGAAATTTCTCGGCGCCGTGAAGATTATCGGTGAAGACCGGGTCGGACTTGTCAACGATTTGACAGACGTGGTTTCCAAGTCACTCAAGACAAATATGCAAAGTATAAACGTCAGCAGCGACAGCGGAATGTTTGAAGGATTACTTACCGTGTATGTAGATGATATTGAACATCTTGATAAGATCATCTCGAAATTACTTAAAGTGGAGGGGGTTAAGAGCGCATTCAGATATGAATAAATTCTAATGATTTTAGGGATATTTCCCCGCGATTTTATTTTTATATCTGTAGTAAAAACAATAAGTTTCCTCTCGTTTTTTTAAGAATATTAGAAAAAATTAAAAAACGAACTAAATACTAACTCCGGAAATCTTGACCGATTTTTAATCATGATTACATACACAAAAAGAGATCTTGTTCGTCGAGTGGCTGAAGATATGGACGAGCCGATGGTTCAATCTGAACCATGGGTGGAGGCTGTACTGGTGGCAATTCGAGAGACTATGATGAAAGCTGATCCTGAGTGCAGGATTGAATTGAGGGATTTTGGTGTTTTTGAGGTAAAGAAAACCAAGGCCAAACCCAAAGCTCGCAATCCCAAAACAAATGAGGTTATTTACGTACCCCCTCATCGCAAAACACATTTTAAACCCAGCAAGTTGATGAAGGAATTTCTGAAGCAACCGCTGGAAGAAGAGGAACCGGAAGAAGCCGAAGGCTAAGTGTTGACAGAATACGGTAGAATAATTGGAATAGATGTAGGAACGAAGTGTACCGGGCTTGCCCGCACGGATTTATTGCGCACAAGTGCCAACCCCATCGGTACCTATGACAGTCGCCAGGTTTTTGATGAACTGGAGCGGCTTATATACAGCAAGGATGAGCAGGTGATTAAACTGGTGGTCGGCTGGCCGCTGACACCTGATGGCAATGAAGGAAATGCTACCGAGCGTGTTGAAAAGTTTATCACCAAGCTGCGTACACGATTCCCCAATATAGATATCGAGAAAATGGACGAGCGGTACACCTCCAAGGAAGCGGTCCAGGCGATGATCGAGGCGGGTGTCCCCAAGATGAAGCGTCGCGAAAAAGAGCGGATCGATCAGGCGGCGGCCGCCATTATACTGCAAAAATACCTTCAAGTATCGGAGTACTGATATGGCAATTTTACCAATCGTCACATATGATGATGATATTCTTCGGGAGGAGGCCCAGCCGGTTACTGAAGACTCAGAAGAGCTGCAAGCGCTGGTCGATGATATGTTTGAAACGATGTATAATGCGGACGGAGTGGGCCTTGCGGCTCCCCAGGTTGGCAAGCTGTTGCGGGTATTTGTAGCGGATGTGGATCCCATGATAGAGCAGGATGAACGGGATATCCCGAAATACGGACCGCTCGCCATGATAAATCCCGAAATCGTTGAAACCAGTGCGGAGGAGCTCGAAATGGAGGAGGGCTGTCTGAGCATACCGGGCGTCAATGCCGCCGTAAAACGAGCAGCCCGTATAAAAGTCCGTTATTTGGATCGCGATTTCAAAGAGCAGGAGCTCGACCTGGACGGGTGGCCCGCGCGGGTGGTACAGCACGAGAAAGATCATTTGGATGGCGTGCTGTTCCTGGAACACCTTTCTTTCTTCAAGCAAAAGCTGCTGAGTGCCAAGCTCAATGAGATTGCAAAAGGGCAAAAGGAGACCGAATACCCCCTGGCACCCAAAACGCAGCTCCGGGAAAAGGGATAAACGCCTTCCGACAGTGAACCTGCCTCATCCCGAATGATGCCTGACCGTGGAGCCGCCCCGGGCATATCATAAGGTTCGTGAAACAAAAATGTGAAGATGGCCAGATCTGTCACTCCTTCTTAGATTGCGCTCTATAATTATTTGAAAAACGATCCGGTCCGGAATTTCGAAAATGTCGAAATTGAGCAAAAACACGGTTTTGCAAAATTTTCTTAAAGGGACCTTTACAGAACCTGCTATTTTGCTGGGAGGTAGCTTACCACCGACCGTATCGACCTTTTAAACGGGAGTACAACTCCCTCAGAACGAGGAATTGAGGATTATTGTAAAATCTTCTTAAAATAAATAAGTGACCAATGCGAATAGTGTTCATGGGATCCCCGGAGTTTGCCCTTCCCAGCCTTGAAAAACTTCATGCTTCGGCACACGAAATAGTGTCGGTGGTCAGCAATGTGGACAAGCGGCGCGGCCGGGGGGGAGGGGCCAGTCCCACTCCCGTAAAGGCGCGGGCTCTGGAAATGGGTCTGTCGGTGATTGAAGTTCAGGACCTGTCGGCGGCCTCTTTTGTTCAAGAGCTGCAGACCCTGAATGCTGACCTGTTTGTGGTTGTGGCCTTTCGCATTCTTCCCCCCGCTGTTCTTGACATTCCAGCGAAGGGGGCGATCAACCTGCATGCTTCCCTGTTACCCAAATACCGTGGAGCAGCGCCTATTCACTGGGCGATCATCAACGGGGAGGAGGAGACCGGGTGCACCGTTTTTTTCCTGAATGAAAAGGTTGATACCGGGCGCATCATCAAGCAGGAGCGCACGCCGGTGGGTATCAATGAAACGACGGGAGACCTCTATGAAAGACTCAAAGTTCTGGGTGGCGATCTTTTGCTGGAGACGGTCAATGAAATCGAAAACGAAACCTACAGTACAGAGGTCCAGGACCACAGCAAGGCCACGCCGGCCCCGAAGTTGCATACAGAAGACTGCCGGGTCAATTTCAAAGAGCCGGCGATCAAGGTGCACAACAAGATACGCGGTCTGAGCCCGTTCCCAACCGCCTGGGCAGAACTGGATGATCTGAAGTTTAATATGTACCGGTCTGAGCTGGGGCCGGATAACGAGTCGCTAAAACCCGGAGAGCTCCGGATGGTTAAAGACAAGCTGCTTGTTGGATGCGACGACGGCACGGTGGAGCTTAAGGAGGTGCAAATTGCAGGCAAACGCCGGATGAGCGGCAAAGATTTCATGAACGGTTACAGCGGAATAGGTGTACTACACTAGTGAACGATCTCCTGACCGAATAGGGCAAATATCCGGGGATATAGTCGCGGATATTCGTATCGTAATCCGTTTTTAGTGAGAGAAAAAAGACTGACGCGGGTTTATTCCCTTTGATGAAGGAAAAACACGAGTTTTGACACGGTACAATTTTTTTGGATTCTATTGTATTCTGCTTGACTAATTACCCAGATATTTGGATATACCTGTCGACTTGTATTACCGCATAAAATTGATACTAAATTTTGTTTATTATGGCACTTTCACCACTACTTCAGGCCGCGAAAGAAGGCAATTTATCCCAGTTGAAAAAAAGGTTGAGTGAAGGAATAGATATTAATGAAACCAGTAAAAATGGTTCCTCAGCCTTGATTTTGGCCGCCCAGGAGAACCAGGCTGAAATCGTCAGGTACTTGTTGGAGAACGGGGCCGATCCCAACCTGTCGACTTCCATGGGGGCGACGGCGCTGAACCGGGCGGCGGAGAACGGCAATATTGAGATCCTGCAACTGCTGCTTGATCACGGCGCGGAAGTAGTGGGAGGGGTACCTCTGGTTGTGGCGGCACGTGAAGGGCATCTAAAAGCCGTGAAACTGTTAGTTGAGCATGGTGCGGATGTCAACGCCAGGCAGCGATGGGGGCAAACCGCGCTCATGCAGTCTGCGCGAGAAGGCCACTCAATGATTGTCAAATTTTTAATTGAGAAGGGGGCCAACGTAAGGCTGCGCGACCGAAATGGAGATACTGCGCTGTCTATTGCGCTGGATAACGACCAGCAGGAAATTGCCAACCAGCTCAAGAGGGCGGGGGCTACCGAGGTCAACAAAAAAGTGAATGCCGGAAACCCGGATGACGGGGAAGATGATGAGGATGTTGCGTCCGACTTTGAGGATATCCTGGATGACGACACAATGCCCGGGGATGTAGACCTGGATGATGAATGACACCACCTCTTTCTGGTGTTGGAACCTGCTGTGAATTAATGTAAAAGCGGGGAACCGACCAATTTGTAATACAAAATAGTTATTGAAAATTGAACAATGGAATGATACTTTTCGACCGACTTGCACGGAAAGGATATTGATTATAATGATTTACTCAGGAAACGAACCAAGAATAAAGGATAAGAAAGGTTATACTATTTATGGCTAAAACTAAGGTAGGAATTAACGGATTTGGACGCATCGGGCGCCTGGTGGCTCGTTCTATACTGGCCTATCACGAAGATGAAATTGAAATTGTGGGCATTAATGATCTGACCGACGCGAATACGTTGGCCCACCTTTTCAAATACGATTCGGTTCACGGAACTTATCAGGGCGAAGTAAGTGCCACCGAAGACAGTATTACGATTGATGGGCACAAAATTGGAATTTCTTCTGAACGCAATCCCGCAGATCTGAAATGGGATGAGCGCGGAGCGCAAGTGGTGGTTGAATCCACTGGTTTTTTCCGTACCAAGGAAGACGCCTCAAAACACCTGGAGGCCGGGGCTGAAAAAGTAATTATCTCTGCACCTGCCCGCGGCGGTGATGTTAAAACCATCGTGCTCGGCGTCAATGACGATGAGATCAACGACGATACCAAGGTATTTTCCAACGCCAGCTGTACCACCAACTGCCTGGCGCCAATGGCCAAGGTACTCAACGACAGCTTTGGTCTGACCAAGGGATTTATCACAACTATTCACGCCTACACCAGCAGCCAGCAGATTGTTGACGGTCCGCACAAAGACCTTCGTCGTGGCCGAACTGCCGCGCACAACATTGTGCCAACCACCACCGGAGCGGCCAAGGCGGTGGGGCTCGTACTTCCCGAGCTGGACGGCAAGCTGGACGGCAGCGCGGTCCGCGTTCCAGTGCCGGATGGATCACTGACAGATTTTACGGCAACCCTGGAAAAAGACGTGACGGTTGAAGAAATTCACGAGGCGTTCAAAGCTGCTGCCGAAGGACCGATGAAAGGGGTGCTGGAGTATACCGAGGAGGAGTTCGTCTCAACGGACATTCTGGGTAACCCGCACTCATGCATCTATGACAGTGGCTTTACCAAGGCCGAAGGAAACCTGGTTAAGCTCCTCGGATGGTATGACAATGAAGCTGGATATTCCGCCCGAACAGCTGATTTGATTACCAAAATCAGTTAATTTAATTTTCTTTACTGGTGCGGCAAACTCGTGGAGTGGGCCGCACCTACTACATATATCGTTATTTAGATCGGGACGTAGCGCAGTCCGGTAGCGCACTTCGTTCGGGACGAAGGGGTCGCTGGTTCAAATCCAGTCGTCCCGACTAATCATACAAGGTCAGGCTTTCGGGTCTGGCCTTTTCTTTTACAATGTAACCCTGGTATCATGATCGATTGGAAAAAAATACACAGCTACGCCCTGAAGGGAAGTCCTGAACCGCCGCGCCGTGTGGAGAAAACGGAAGAAGAGTGGAGGGAACAGCTTTCTGAAGAACAGTTCATGGTTACCCGGAAGAGCGGTACCGAAAAGCCATTTTCCGGTGAATACTGTGAATCGCACAGGCCGGGACTGTACGCCTGTGTCTGCTGCGGTACGGAGCTGTTCGATTCTACCGAAAAGTTTGATTCAGGAACCGGCTGGCCGAGTTTTACTGAGCCCGTTGTAGACAATGTGGTTCGCTACGAAGAGGATAACAGCCACGGCATGCACCGTATAGAAGTGCTCTGCAATGTTTGTGATGCCCACCTCGGCCACGTTTTTCCAGATGGACCGGAACCTACCGGCTTGCGATACTGCATAAATTCGGCCTCTCTCAAACTGGTAGAATAAAAAGTGCGACGCACCTTTACGGTACGTCGCACATGTGGTAAAGCATATAAAAATAGTAGTATGCTTAATATTGCGGCACGCTTTCATCAATCTCCTCAGACCAGGCCAGGATACCGCCTTTTAGATTATAAAGGTTGTCGAAACCGTATTTCTCCCTGAGTTTTTTGATCGCATCTGCGCTGCGCTGACCGCTGCGGCAGTGTACCACGACTTTCTTTTGGCGATCGATTTTGTCAGCCTGGTCAAGAATATGATCCAGGGGGATCAGCTCGCCGCCGATTTCCGCAATTTCTGCTTCATAGGGTTCGCGCACGTCAATAAGTTGGACGTCCTCCCCGTTGTCAACCCAAGACTTGTATTCGGCGACGGTTACTTCCGGTACTTCAGATTCCTGCTGCTCATCTTCCTCTTCACCCAGCGGCGGCAGCCCGCAGAACTCCTGGTAGTCGATCAGTTCCGTAATTTCGGGATCGTCTCCGGTAAGAGGATTATCCGGGTTTTTCTGCACTTTTACAGTGCGGGTGCTGAAATTGAGCGCATCAAACAGAAACAACTTTCCGGCAAGAAGCTCACCAATACCGGTAATTACCTTGATTACCTCGCTGGCCTGTATACAACCGATGATGCCGGGCAGCACTCCCAGAACTCCGGCTTCCGCACAGCTGGGCACCAGGCCGGGAGGCGGAGGTTCAGGAAAAAGGTCGCGGTAATTGGGGCCGCGGTTCCCCTCCTTGTCCAAGTAATTAAATACGGAAACCTGGCCTTCAAACTGAAAGATGGAACCGTGCACGTTGGGTTTGTCCAGCATAACACAGGCATCATTTATCAAATACCGGGTGGGGAAATTGTCCGTGCCGTCGGCTATAACATCGTAATCTTCGATAATTTCGAGCGCATTGTCGCTTGTTAGGCGCGTTTCATGCACGTTGATGGTGATATGGGGATTAATCTCCCGGAGGCGCTCTTTGGCGACCTCCACCTTTTTACGTCCAACATCAGACGCACCAAACAGCACCTGACGGTGCAGGTTGCTCGCTTCAATAACATCAAAATCCACAAGGCCGATGGTACCTACGCCCGCGGCTGCCAGGTACTGCAGCATCGGGGCTCCGAGTCCACCGGTTCCGACTGCCAGCACGCTGGCGGCTTTTAATTTTTTTTGTCCCTCCATGCCAAATTCGGGGATGGAGAGATGCCGGCTGTAGTGCCCCAGCTCTTCTGGTGAAAATTCCATGTTTTGCCAGTCTTTCATAGCGGTTATTTCCTTAATCCTTCAACTCACAGTTTGTAAATAGTAATAAATTCAGCAATCAGCATTCCCGGTTTATCGATTCATGATTCAACAACCGCCCGCGATAGCGGGAACAATACTGACTTCGGTATCCTTGGCCAGTTCAACAGAGCCGTTTTCATTGGGATCGACTTCATCATCTCCGATATAGACCTTGATGAATGAGCGGACATTCCCGTCATCATCCAGCAGATTGCTTTTTACATCGGGATATTCTTCTATAAGCTGTTGTATGGCACCCGAAAGTGTATCCTCGGTTGTGATGAAACTGCGATTTTGGTCAGTAAATTTTCGCAACGGGGTTGGAATTATAATCTTAGCCATGATTGAACATCAGTTTTTTAAGTTATCTGGTTTTCTTTAGTCTCGTGAATTTCAACAGTTTCTTCCTCAAACTGACGCGAATCGTTCAGTTGCCAGGACCGCGTATTTTCCGCTTCTCCTTCCCGGACAGAAACAATGATATAGGAAAAATAGGGCATTGCCACTTTCCGGTCGTGCTCGGAGGGTTCGGCCGGATGATCGGGATGAGAATGGTACACCCCCAGCAGATCCAGGTCGTTGTTAATGGCAAAACGTTCGGCATCGCGATAATCTTTTGGGTCTATTTGAAAGCGCCGGCGTTGATCACCCTCCCGGGCATTGTTGACTCGTTGGGCCAGCGTGATCTTACGCACACTGTCTTCGCGTCCGTAGAAGAACCCGCAACACTCGTTGGGATAATATTCTTCTGCATGCTCCAGCATTTCGTTTAACGCAGTTTGTTCTATAACGACCTTCATTCGATATTTTATTGCTGTTTGAATAGTTGATTCATGACTTCACCATATTTGCTGCCGTCATCGGGAAAGATAGTTACAATGACTCCCTCATCCAGCTCTTCTGCAAGGTCCAGCGCCCCGGCAAGATTGGCCGCAGAAGACGGGCTTATAAGCAATCCCTCTTTACGGGCTACCATTTTGATGATTTCGTGTGCTCGTTCAGTAGAGACAGTGCGCATCTGGTCGGCAACCGAATCATCATAAATGCCCGGCGTATGGGCTGTTTCAAGATGTTTCCAGCCTTCCAGTCCATGCATGGCCAGTTCCGGTTGCAGGCCGATCAGTTCGATTTTACTGTTGTACTCTTTTAGGCGCCGTCCGGTACCGGTAAATGTACCGGTCGTGCCGAGTCCGGCAACAAAATGGGTGACCTCATATCCAGACTGTTCGAGAATTTCGGGTGCGGTGGTATAGTAATGAGACTTCCAGTTACTCGGGTTGCTGTACTGGTCGGCGTAATAATATTTTTCCGGTTCCTCCTCAAACAGGGCCTCGGCGATTTCCTGCGCTTCGTCGGTACTGCCGGTACGGGAAGTGTATTTGATGTTTACCCCCAGTGCCGTAAGGATCTGCTTGCGTTCCTCTGAAGCGTTTTCAGGCAGGCACAACGTCACAGGAATACCCAGGGCGGCCCCGATATGTGCATAGGCGATACCGGTATTTCCGCTGCTGGCATCAAGCAGGTGTTTATCCGGCGTTAAATCGCCTCTGCGTATGGCATCCCGTACAATGCGATACGCGGGACGGGCCTTGACACTGCCTCCGAATTGCTGCCACTCCAGCTTGGCAAATACCTTGACGTCGGTATTTGGATTGACATTGGAAATAGGGAACAGGGGGGTACCCCCGATAAAGGAGCTCAGCTTGTCACTGCGTTGACCGAGATCTTTGTCTGAGTGTTCTAGTAATTTCAGAGCGTTCATAATTAAATCAAGTTGTTGCTAATTTATTGCCAGAATTGCTAAATACAGGTTCCTGCGTCCACTGCTCCGTGGAATCTGATGTTGTTACCGGTAATGTGGATGGAAAATGCAGGGCAGAGTCTATTCCGGTAACGAGATACAACAACAGCAACAACAACACGCGCAGTGATTACGTGGCTGAAGGAGGGAGAATAATTTGTTCTGTACTGTTGTCACTGTATCCATAATTATTTTGCTGACATTTTATAATGTCAGATTGCGTTAAAAGTAAGAAAAAAAAAGATATATACAATGGGTAAAACCGGTGGTAAAGACCAGATCGGTAGTTATTGCTTTATTGAATCAATTGCCTGCATGCAGTTTTGATGCCATAAACATGGCAATATCATTCAAAAGAGCATAATAAAACTCCCGAAAACAGTAACGATGGGATAAAAAAAATCGTTCAAATGGGTACCGCAGTGGGCAACGCGTGTAAAAGTTTAAAAATTAATGTTGATTTATACCGGCAGGGTTGTTATCCTAGGCTTGCAGATAAGCAAAGACCTAATTTTTTTGCAAATGAGTTCACAAAATTACATTCACAACTTTTCAGTACGCGCACAGATGGACATCTGCTGTAGCTGTTGTTGTATGAATACTGCAAAAGGTAGTGGATGTAATATGCTTACATAGGTGTAAAGAAACTGAACCAAAGCCCACTACCTGAAGCAGGTGGTGGGCTTTTTTGTTTTCTGCCCCTCCATCCTGCTTCAAACGGGTTTTGTAAAATGGCAATTCAACCCTAACTAATAAAACAGATAAATCAATCATGTCAGAAGTATTAACTAATAGTAAAGTACTCGTATCAACCGATTGGGCCGCCGACCATCTTAACGATGAAGGTGTCCGTTTCGTAGAAGTGGATGTTGATACGGAAGCGTATGAATCGGGACATATTCCCGGAGCCGTAGGATGGAACTGGAAAGAGGAGCTGCAGGATCAACTGCGCAGAACGATCGCTTCAAAAGAGGATTTTGAAGCACTGTTGCAGAATTCCGGCGTATCCAATGACACTACGCTGGTGCTCTACGGAGATAACAATAACTGGTTTGCCGCGTGGGCTTACTGGCTGCTAAAATATTACGGCCACGAAGATGTAAAAATTCTCGATGGCGGCCGTAAGAAGTGGGAAGCTGAGGATCGCGAACTTACGACGGAGGTTCCGGAGTATGAGAAAGCAGACTACACCATTACCGGTGCCAAAGAGGAATACCGTGCATACCGTGACGATATCAAGGAGCAGCTCGAAAGTGATAACTTCGGCCTCGTGGATGTACGCTCACCGGATGAATTCCAGGGCAAAATTCTGGCACCTCCGGGTCTGAATGAGCTTTCGCAGCGAGCGGGCCACATTCCGGGCGCTTCCAATATTCCCTGGTCAAAAGCGGTAAATGAAGATGGTACCTTCAAGAGCAAGGAAGAGCTGAAGGAGATCTACGAAAACGAAGGCATAACGCCAGATAAGGATATTGTAGCTTACTGCCGCATTGGGGAACGCTCGGCTCATTCCTGGTTTGTACTCAATGAGCTGCTCGAATATCCGAATGTAAAAAACTACGACGGGTCATGGACCGAGTGGGGCAATCTTATTGATGCTCCGATTGAACGGTAACCATAACTTGCTTTTAAACTGATAAGAACATCCTTTATGCCAAGACGAAAAAAGACAAAAAGTAAGATTGAGGTCATAAAGGAGAACAGCGATTATCTGCGGGCGCCTCTTGCTGAAGAAGTGGGAAACGATTCTTCCCACTTCGGCAAGGAGGCTATCCAGGTGCTGAAATTTCACGGCACCTACCAGCAGGATGATCGCGATCTCCGGGAAGGCAGAGACCGCCATTATATCTTTATGATCCGCGGCCGGCTGCCCGGCGGCAAAATGACCGCTGACCAATATCTGGCTATCGACGACATAGCTGATAATTACGCCGATGGTACCCTGCGTGTCACGACACGACAGGCCTTTCAACTCCACGGCGTAATAAAACAGGAGTTAAAAGAGACGCTGCAGGAGATCAACAATTCGCTCATCACCACCCTGGGGGCCTGTGGCGATATTGTGCGGAATGTAATGGCCACGCCCGCCCCCGATATCGACGGGCGGCAAAAAAAGGTGCAGGATTTTGCCGATGAACTTTCTGATATTCTTCTGCCCGCCAGCAAGGCCTATCACGAGGTGTGGCTGAATGGAGACAAGGTCTATTCCGGGAAGGAAGAGGTTGAGGAGAAAGAGCCGCTCTACGGCCACAGCTACCTTCCCCGAAAATTCAAGATCGGGATTGCACTGCCGCGTGATAACAGCGTTGACATCTATACCCAGGATATCGGCCTGGTCGCCCTCTTCGATGACCGTAATGAAATTGAAGGGTTTAATATTACAGTCGGAGGCGGCATGGGCATGAACCACCGCAAGGAAAATACATTTCCGCGCCTGGGAGATGATCTCGGGTATGTTCCCAAAGAGAAGGTGGTCGAGGTTGTCAAGGCGATTATCGGCATCCAGCGGGATCACGGCAACCGGAAGAATCGCAAGCAGGCCCGCATGAAGTATCTTATCCACAAATGGGGGCTGGATAAATTTGAAGAGGAGCTGGTATCACGCCTCGGGTACGAGCTGGAACCGTTCCGCGAGCTTCCCCCGTTTGATCTCGACCTTTATCTCGGGTGGAATCAACAGTCGGATGGCGATTGGTTCCTGGGGCTTTCCATTGAAAACGGCCGTATAAAAGATGACGGCGCGCTTCAGTTGAAAACGGCGCTCCGAAAAGTGGTCCGAAAATATAACGCCGGGGTTCGCTTGACGCCCAACCACAACGTAATACTGACCGGCTTTGACGAGGACGAAAAAGAAGAGGTAGAAGATATTTTTCACGATCACGGGGTTCTGCTGCACGATGAAATTGCCAACGTGATCAAATATTCGATGGCCTGCCCGGCACTGCCTACCTGTGGATTGGCCATCACCGAATCTGAACGCGCGCTTCCCGATATTATCCGGGAGCTGGATAGCGTGCTGCAGGAACTCGGCCTTGAGGAGGAAAAGCTTTCCGTACGCATGACGGGATGCCCCAACGGTTGTTCCCGTCCTTATGTAGCCGATATCGGCTTCGTGGGTCGTTCCCTCGACAAATACACGATCTTTATCGGCGGCAATCCCGAGGGAACCCGGTTGAATAAGGAGTACAAGGACTTGGTAGACCGCGAAAACCTGGTCGACGAAATCCGTCCATTGCTGAAGCACTTCAAAGAAAACCGGTCCAACGGTGAAACCTTCAGCGATTTCTGGAACCGGGTTGGGATAGAGGAAACCGAACAAGTTCCCGCATAACATGAATAGATTTAATTATGAGTGAACAAAAATACCCGGCGTACGGCAAAGTTTATCTGGTGGGAGCAGGCCCGGGCGATCCGGAACTGATCACGGTGAAGGGCTCCAACATTTTACAGGAGGCCGATGTGATTGTCTACGACCGCCTGGCCAACCCGGAACTGCTTTCCATCACCTCTGAGGAATCAGAGCATATCTACGTGGGCAAGAGACCGGGTAAACCCTCAGTTTCTCAAAAACAGATCAACCATATTCTGGTGACCAAGGCACGTGAAGGTAAAAAGGTGGCGCGACTGAAGGGGGGAGACTCCTTCGTTTTTGGTCGCGGCGGTGAAGAGTGCATCGCTCTTAAGGCAGCCAATGTTCGATATGAAGTGGTGCCCGGAATCAGTTCGGCCCTGGCCGCCCCGGCCTATGCCGGCATCCCGGTGACCCATCGCAAGGTGGCCCGTTCATTTACGGTGGTCACTGGCCACACAATTAAGAAAAGCGATTCTTTTGAGAACTGGTGCCACCTGGTCAATTCCGACACCCTTGTTATACTGATGGGAATGCGAAATTTGCATAAAATCACCGAACAACTGGTCCGCCTGGGACGGAGCGAAGATACCCCGGTGGCTGTCATCCAGAACGCCACATACGGCGATCAAAAAGTAGTCAGGGGCACGCTGGAAACTATAGCAGAGGAAGCAGAGGGGTTGTCTTCCCCAGCCACAATTGTTGTGGGCGAACTGGCTTCCCAAAGCAGAGAGCTGAGCTGGTTCCAGGCCGATACCGGAGAAACAGGCGTTGCCAGGGAAGATCACATTCTTACAAATTTTGCAGGATAACCAACAACTAATGCAATGCAGGATTTAAAAGAGCCGATAACATTTTTACAACAGAATTTAACGCAGGAACTGCTAGATAACCTCAACCAGCAGTTCGAAGAGGCCAGTCCCGACCGGATACTTTCCTGGGGTTTTCAAACCTTTGGTACGGAGATGGTATTGGGTACGGGATTCGGCCCTTCGGGAGTATTCCTGATCGACCGGTTGCAACGAACCGGTATCGATATACCGATTTTTTACCTGGATACCCACCTGTTTTTCGAGGAAACATATGAGTTGCGGGACCGGCTGGAAGCCCGGTACAACATCGACATAACGCGGGTGAGTACCGACCTGTCGCTGGATGAGCAGGCCGAGCTCTACGGCGAAGAGCTCTGGAACCGGAACCCCAACCGCTGCTGCTACCTTCGAAAGGTGCGTCCCCTGCGTAACTACCTTTCAGATAAGAAGGCCTGGGTAACCGGGGTACGCCGCAGCCAGTCTGAAACCCGCAAGCAGACGAACGTGGTGGAATGGGATCCGGAAAATGAAGTGATCAAAATCAACCCGCTGGCCAACTGGACCGCCGACGAGGTGTGGAGCTATATCAACACCCGCGGGCTGCCCTATAATCCGCTCCACGATGACGGGTACCCCAGCATCGGCTGTATTCCATGTACACAACCGGTGGATGCCGAAGAGGAAGAAGATGAACGCGCGGGCCGGTGGAACGGTTCGGAGAAGACTGAGTGCGGCATCCATCTTCCGACCCAGAACTATAATAAAAGTATGACCGGTTCCTGATGGCATTACACCGATGAAGGTGGAAAAATAAAGACCTCTTTCGGCACATGCGATCCCCGGGTGAGTATTTTATATACCGCTCGGGGACGTATTTTGTATGAACAGCAATCACAGTTTACACCGCATAATCCCATGAAAATGTTCCCGATTTATCTGCGCCGGCTTGATGAACGAAAAACCGTACTCATCGGCGGAGATGAGGAAGCAGAAGAGAAGGTGGAACAGCTCCTGGAGCGTGACGCAAACCTGACGGTGATCAGCCCGCATATTACGGACAGGATGAAACAGCTTGCGGAACAGGAAAAGTTTACCTGGTTGGATCGCGAATACCGGGAGGGCGATCTTGAGGGGGCGTTCATGGCGATCGTCGCAGAGTATGAGGGGAACCTCAACGAACGCGTGTACAACGAGGCGGTTGAGCGGGATATCCTCGTCAATGTGATGGACGACTTGCCCCATGCCAACTTTGCATTTGGATCGATTGTACGGCAGGGACCGTTAACAATTTCTATTTCCACCAGCGGTGCGGCTCCCGCCCTGGCGGTGCGGCTCCGGCAGCGTTTTGAAGAGGAGTTTGGACCGGCGTATGGTCATTTCCTGAAGTTTACGCAGCGCCTGCGCAAGCCGATGGCGAAGGCGCATCCCGATTTTGAGTCCCGCAAAAATATATGGTATGCGTTGATCGATTCCGATGTTATTGAGTATTTTCGCTCGGATCAGCTTTTAAAAGCCTATGAGGAAACGGCACGTATTGTTGGAAGAGATGTAGTCGATGAGGCTTTAAAAGTGGAAAATACGCTCAAAGAAGATTAGATTAACCCATCAGTTTTTTTCGTTTTCAGAACATAAATTTGTAAACCTGTGTGCAGTTTCTGACGATATCATGCTGCATGTGGAAAGAAAATAATCTTAAAAAGATAATTATTACAAAGCATGGCTTATATAGTAGCTGAACCCTGCATTAATTGTAAATACACCAACTGCGCGGCGGTGTGCCCGGTCGATGCATTTCGTGAGGGCCCCAACTTTTTGGTTATCGATCCTTTTGAATGTATCGATTGCGATGCCTGTGTGCCGGAGTGTCCCGTAGAGGCGATCTATCCAGATGATGAGCTTCCAATGGAATGGGAGCACTATATTGATCTGAATGACAAACTGTCTGAAGAATGGATGGATCACCTGATCAACGAGACCACTGACCCGCTGCCGGATGCGGATGAGTGGGCGGAAAAGGAAAAGACGGTGGACATGATCGAAGACTGGGATTAACAGTTGAGAGACCCGGTTATACATTTCGTATCTCGACCGAATTATCCTGTATGAGATTTAAAACCCATCGGACGGCAATGAGCTGCTCGATGGGTTTGTTATATGAAAGAAGGTTTTAAAACCAGGAGTTTTATTCAGGCCAACGCCTGAGCATTTTTAAAACCGCAGTTTATAAGTCCATAAATGAGGATCTCGAATCCAGAAAAATGCTAAAACCGGGCCAGAAAACGATTTTCTAAAGTCCTCTACCAGGCGTTTAAAGAGAGTCCTAATTATATTAACCTGGGTTCGATATAACTTTCAGTTTTAACATTGCTTTTTGGGGCAGGCCTTTATTCTCCCCATCAGGGGAGCATCGCCCAAGGCGGGGGGGTATTCTCTATTTTAGAGGTACAGCTCCCACCCCAATCGCTAAAGCCTAAACCCACGTCACGCTATTGGCCACCCTTCAAGGAGAGACTGTTTTTTTTGCCATTCCAAGGTAACCAGGCATTCTGGTTGAGATAAATATGTCGAACTCAGGTTGTATCAGGCAAATAGAGTACAGTTGCCTGTGCCTGCTTTACATACTGAGAGCATTTTCTACATCCTCAATAATATCCTCGATATCTTCCAGACCCACTGCGATGCGTACCAGGCCGGGCGTGATGTTTACAGCGGCTCGTTCCTCATCGGTCAGCTTGGAATGCGTGGTGGATGCCGGGTGCGTGGCGATAGTCCGTGTATCGCCCAGGTTGGCGGAAAGTGACAGCATCTCCAGGTTATCAAGGAAGCTTTTAGCTCGCTCATAGCCACCCTCGATATTAAAGGCAACAACCCCGCCACCGGCGCTCATCTGTTTTTTGGCCAGCTCGTACTGCGGATGACTTGGCAGGAAAGGATATTTTACCCACTCCACATCCTGGTGGCCTTCAAGAAATTCGGCCAGGGCAAGAGCATTGGAGCAGTGGCGGTCCATGCGGGCGGGCAGCGTTTCAAGGCTTTTGGAAAACAACCAGGCATTAAACGGAGACATCGCCGGACCCGAATGGCGCGTAAAGTTTTCGATCTCATCGATATATCGGGATTTGCCGACGACAGCGCCCCCAATAGCCCGCCCCTGACCGTCAATGAATTTTGTGGCTGAGTGCACGACAATATCTGCACCATAGACCATCGGTTTTTGCAGGTAAGGCGTGGCAAAACAGTTATCTACAATCGTAATCAGGTTATGCTGTTTGGCCAGCTCGCAGGCCCACTCCAGGTCGATCAGGTCGAGCCCCGGATTCGAGGGGGTCTCCAGGAAAAGAACGCGTGTATTGTCCCTAATGAGCGATTCCCATCCATCGGGGTTGTCGATATCGGCGTAGGAGTGGCTGATGCCCCAGCGCGGGAAAATTGAGTTTAGAATCTGGTGACTCGAGCCAAACAGGGAGCGACATGCAAGCAGGTGATCATCCTGGTCGAGCAGAGCTGCCAGGCTGGAGAAGACAGCCGCCATGCCCGAAGCGGTGGCAATGCCGCTTTCCGCCTCCTCCATGTTGCACATCTTGGCGATAAACTCATTGGTATTGGGATTGGAGTAGCGGCTGTAGACGTTGCCTTCCATTTCGTTGGCAAACAGGGCCCGAGCGTGTTCCGCTGAATCAAATATAAAACTCGAAGTCATGAACAGGGGAGTAGAGTGCTCCCGCTGCTCACTTCGTTCCGTTTGGGTGCGTATCGCCTTGGTGCCGGTTTTTTTGGTAGAGTCTGACATAAAAAAGATGTTTATTGAATCGTGTAGCTGTGAGTGATCTCGGATGTTTTTTCCAGGGCTTTTGAAACGGAACAGTATTTATCGATCGACAGATTTATGGCCCGCTCCACTTTTTTGGGATCCAGTTCACCCTCCAAAATATAGTGCATATGGATAGTTTTGAATTCGGAGTAGGTTCCTGTTTTCTGGCGGTCTCCGTCAATTTCCACCGTGATATCTTTCAGCTCCTGTTTCTGTTTTTTGAGAATGCCGATAATATCGATCGTACTGCACCCCCCAATGCCGGCAAGGAGCAGCTGCATCGGACTCATGCCTCCTTCAATGCCCCCTATCGAGCGGGTCCCGTCAATCCTTATGGCTCCCCCTTCTTCATTTTGGGCTTCCATATGCAGTTCTTCCTCAAGCTTGTTAATCGTTATTCTCATAGAAAGTACGAGTTATTCTGGATTGTAAATAAAGTCAGCAGGAAAGTAATAAATGGCCATGGGCATAGAAAGGAAAATACTAAAACATGTACCAAACACAGTACGCATTGTTCAGAGTAAGTTGGAGCCTCATCCCTGTATCGACTGCACCGTAGTGCCGGGAAATTTAACTAATTGGTCTGAAACAGCACCAGGTAAAACAGATCGACAAGTGAGACAGAAAAGAAATCTACCCGACTATCAATCGGGTAGATTAGGTCAGCTAATAGTGGACATCCAGTGATAGATGTCCTCGTGAGTTGAATATTGTATGCCGGTTATCGTATCAAAAAGCTTCTTGGCAAAGGGCCCGATTTCATTTTCATCTGTCACCAGCGTATTTCCCTGGTGGTGGATCGACCCGACCGGGGAGATGACGGCCGCCGTACCCGTTCCGAAGACCTCTTCCAGCGTTTTATTTTTATCCGCCTCAAAGATTTCGTCGATGGTAATAGGTCGCTCATGAACAGGAATATTCCAGTGTTCCGCCAGCTTGATGACCGAATCCCGGGTAATGCCTCCGAGTATGGAGCCGTTCAGCGGGGGGGTGTGCAACTCACCGTCAATTTTAAAGAAGATATTCATTGTGCCCACTTCCTCAATGTATTTGTGCTCCTTGGCATCGAGCCAGATAATCTGGGTGAAGCCCTTCTGTTTCGCTTTTTGGGCCGGCAGCAGGGTGGGACCGTAATTGCAGGCTGTTTTGATAAAACCGGTTCCACCCTTGGCACCCCGAATATAATCATCCGATGTAGTCAGGCTTACCGGGTCAAAGCCCTCCTTGTAATAAGCTCCCACGGGTGAGGTCATAATCAACAGCCGGTAGTGTTCGGCGGGTCGCACGCCCAGGCAGGCATCAGTTGCAAATGCAAGGGGACGGATATAGAGGGCGTTACCATGTTTCTCCGGAACCCATTCCTTGTCGATGGAAACCAGTTTTTTGAGGGCCCTTTTTAGCAAACCGGTATCAACCTGGGGAATGCACATCCGTTCGCAGGAGGTGTTGAGCCGGTCCAGGTGCCGATCCATGCGGAAAAAGCGAATTTCGCCATCTTTTCCCCGGAAAGCCTTCATTCCTTCAAATACGGTTTGCCCGTAGTGAAGAGTCGACATCGCCGGAGAAACTTTCAGGTCTTCAAACGGGATAATCCGGGCATCCTGCCATTCTCCATCCGCGTATTGCAGGCTGAACATGTGATCCGAAAACAGGTCTCCAAATCCCGGATGGTCCAGGTCCACCTCATTCACTCTGCTTGAAGATCGCAGTTGAAGCAAAATTTTGGAGGAATTGGTGTCGGTATCCGTTTGTTTAGCGAACGTTTTGGCTGATGATTGTTTCATAAGAACGTGCCTGGTTGTAAATCAGGATTTAAGTGTTTCATGATAGCACTACCCATCTCGGATGTGCTGACCAAATATTCCTTGGGTGATTTCGTGTAGATATCGCCGGTGCGGAAACCGTCATCCAGCGTAGAGAGTATGGCAGCTTCAATTTCTTGAGCCGCTTCTTCCATATCGAGGGAGTGGCGGCAGAGCATAGCCACCGAGGCGATTGTGGCCAGTGGATTGGCCTTGTTTTGGCCCGCGATATCGGGTGCGGAGCCGTGAACCGGTTCGTACATGGCGTATTCCTCACCGATACTGGCGGAGGGCAGCATGCCGATGGAGCCGGTGATCATCGCCGCCTCGTCACTGAGAATATCTCCAAACATGTTGCCGGTCAGAATTACGTCAAATTGCTTGGGGTAGCGGACCAGCTGCATGGCACAGTTGTCGACCAGGACATGCTCCAGCTCGATTTCCGGCCATTGTTTAGCGGCTTCGATAACGGTTTTTCTCCACAACCTTGAGCTGTCGAGGACATTGGCTTTATCCACATTTGCCACTTTCTTTTTGCGGTGGGTAGCCATTTCAAACGCCTTGTGAGCTATGCGGGAGACATCCCTGGTAGTATATTCCATCGTGTCAACGCCGCGTTCTCCGTCATCGGTTTTCTCAATCAGCCGCGGACGTCCAAAATAAATTCCGCCGGTTAGTTCACGCAGTATCATGATGTCGACGCCTTCTACAATCTCCCGTTTAAGAGTGGAGGCATCTATCAGAGGTTTGTAGACTTTGATGGGACGCAGGTTGGCAAAAAGGTCAAGTTCTTTTCGCAGTCCCAGCAGCGCCGCTTCCGGTCGCCTGTCTTTCGGTTCGTCGTCCCATTGTGGTCCTCCCACGGCACCGAGCAGCACGGCGGGCACCTCCTTGCAGGCCTTCAGCGTTTCTTCAGTCAGGGGGCGCCCATAGCGATCGATGCTGGCCCCGCCGACGTCGAAACTGCGTGTTTTTAGTTTGTACCCATGTCGTTTGCAGACGGCTTTTAAAATTTCAATCCCCTCCTGGGTAACCTCGGGGCCGATACCGTCACCGGGTAGTACAACGATTTCCTTGGTTGCAGTCATGCGATCATCCCCTCTTTTCGTGCGAATTCAAAAATACCACCGGCGTTTACGATTTCAGCAACACTGCCCAGCGGACGAATTTCATAAGTTTCGTCCTGGGTGAGGTTGCGCACTTCTCGCTTGGCGCGGTCGATTTCGAGAACATCGTGGGTTTCTACTTTGGAACTCAGGTCTTCAATACTTTCATACGGAACGACGAACCCTCCGTCGACCGAGTTGCGGTAGAAGATACGGGCAAACGTGGGAGCGATAATTGCCTGAATGCCTGCAATTTTAAGTGAAGCGGGCGCGTGTTCGCGGGAGGAACCACAACCGAAGTTGTGTCCACCTACGATGATATCAAACTCACTTTCAAACTTGTCCTCTTCCACCAGCGGGATGTTTCCCTGGGGAAGCCCGGATTCCGCGTCAGGAACGCCGGAGAGGGCATAGCGCCCGTAAAATTTTCGTTCTTCAGGATCGTCAAGACTGTATACCAGGTGTTCCGCCGGTATAATCTGGTCTGTGTCGATATTTTTACCGAGCACAAACGCTTTTCCTTTAATTATGTCTGAATCTGCCATTAATTGGTTGAATTAGCTTTTAAGTAATTTCGTATTACGTCTTTGATTGTTGAGTTCTTCAACTCTGTACGATTAGTTATGAGTTATTGGTCTATCCGAGTTCAACTCATCGACTACTAATAGCCAATAACAGAAACTAATTGATAAATGCCCGCGGATCGGTGATGCTTCCGGTGACGGCCGAGGCAGCCACAGTGTAGGGCGAAGCGAGGTATACCTGTGCCTGTTTGGAACCCATGCGGCCCGGGTAGTTCCGGTTGGTGCTGGAGATACAGCGCTCTTCGTTGTTCAGCCGGCCAAAGGTATCAGAAGGTCCACCAAGGCAGGCCGCGCAGGAGGCGTTGCCGATGTGGCACCCGGCCTCTTCAAAAATATCCAGCAGCGTTCTGCCATTCACTTTGGTCGTCTTCAGGCCGTCTTTGATCTCAGTCGTGGCCGGAACGATAAAGGTTTCCAGCTTTAATTCCTGTCCGTCAATAATTTCAGCAGCAGCCACAAAATCGGACAATTTTCCACCGGTACATGAACCGATATAGGCGCGGTCGAGCTCCGTGCCTTCGAGCTCTTCGGCGGTGGCCTTGTTATCCGGGCTGTGCGGTTTGGCTACCATCGGTACCAGCTTGTCGAGCTGGTAGGTGTACTCGCTGTGGTAGTTGGCGTCTTCATCACTGTAGACCGGTTCAAACGGCTTGTCGGTGCGTTCTTTTACATACGCTTCAGTTTTTTCATCCGGTTCAACCACGCCATTTTTACCGCCGGCTTCAATCACCATGTTGGTGATGGTCATGCGGTCTTCCATCGTCATGGCACTGATACCTTCGCCGGCGAATTCCATCGTTCGGTACGTGGCGCCATCCACGCCGATATCCCCGATAATTTGCAGGATGATATCCTTGGCCATCAGGTACTCCGGCATTTTGTTGCCTTCAAATACGAACCGCATCGTTTCGGGTACTTTTACCCAAAGCTTGCCGGTGCCCATGATAAAAGCGGCATCGGTGTTCCCGATTCCCGTGGCAAACTGCCCGAAGGCGCCGGCCGTACAAGTGTGGGAGTCGGTCCCGAACAGAACCTCACCCGGACGGGTGAAGCCCTCTTCAGGAAGCGCGATATGACAAACTCCTTTATAGTCGTCCGATCCTACATCATAGTAGTAGGGGAGATCCTGGTCGGCGGCAAACGCCCGCAGGATGTCGACATTGCGGTTGGCATATTTGTCTTTGGTAAAGATATAGTGGTCGGGGATAATAACAAGCTTCTCTTTATCCCAGACCCGGGCATCTTCGCCGAATTCGTTTCTGAAAATGGAGATGGAGGGCGGCCCGCACACGTCGTGGGTCATCAAGACGTCCACATCAACCCAGACACTTTCTCCGGGTTCAACCGAAGAGGCGCCGCTGTGTTTCGCTAATATTTTTTCTGTAAGAGTCATTCCCATGGTAATTCGAACTCTGTAGTTTTATCAGTTATGATTAATATTCCTGGATAGTGTAATTCTTCATTCCCGGGTAACGGTGGTATCGCCGGAAACTTTTTTGTGATTCAGTGTTTCATCCACCAGCATGAGCAGATCACTGTCTGTCACGACCTTTTTCTGGTCGGCAAGCCGGGTTACTTTGGTATAAATCTGATCGAGCTCTTCTTTTACCAGGGAGTACCCGAGATCTTCAAGTTTCTTGTTCAGTGCAAACCGGCCGGAATGTTTGCCAAGCACAATGCGGTTGCCGGTAAGTCCCACCGATTTGGGGGTCATGATTTCGTAGGTCATCGGGTTGTTCAACACTCCGTGTTGATGGATGCCCGCCTCGTGCGCAAACGCGTTTTCGCCGACAATAGCCTTGTTGGGCTGCACCGGGTTGCCGGTGATCTTGGTCAGCAGCTGGCTGGCCGGGTAGAGCTCTTCGGTCACGATATTGGTTTTTTTGCCAATATTGTTTTCGCGGGTGGCCATTGCCATGACTATTTCTTCCAGTGAGGCGTTACCGGCGCGTTCTCCAATTCCGTTGATGGTACATTCAATCTGCTGAGCACCATTCTGCACGGCGACCAGCGAGTTGGCCACAGCCAACCCAAGATCATTGTGGCAGTGCACGCTGATGGTCGCACTGTCGATATTGGGCACGTTTTCCTTAATGCCTTTAATCAGCTCGCCATATTCCCAGGGAAGGGCGTAGCCCACCGTATCGGGCACGTTGATCACTTCAGCCCCGGCGTCGATTACGGCTTCAAAAATTTCGTAGAGAAATTCAGGATCACTGCGCGAGGCATCCTCTGCTGAAAACTCCACTTCGTCGCACAGTGCGTGGGCGTATTCCACCGCTTCCACCGCCGACTCCAGCACTTCCTCGCGCGACTTCTTGAGCTTGTACTGCATATGGATGTCGGACGTGGCGATAAAGGTGTGGATACGGGGTTTTTCAGCAAACTCCAGGGCAGAGGCGGCCCGGTCAATATCCTGCTTCTTGGTCCGGCAGAGCGCGGCAACCGTGCTCTGTTTGATTTTTTTACCGATCTCGCGGACGGTTTCATAGTCACCTTCGGATGCAATTGGAAAACCGGCCTCGATAACATCGGCCTTTAGACGCTCAAGCTGGAGGGCAAGCTTTAATTTTTCTTCCTGGTTCATGCTAAACCCGGGAGATTGTTCTCCATCTCTGAGCGTGGTGTCGAAAATTTGAATTTGGTTTTCCATGATTCTGTGATCTATGACTTAAACTTAATGGTTTAGATTATGCCTCGATTGTTATTTGGTGATTATTTGATCGCTCTTTTTGGGTGATATTGCCGTCAGAAGGCTGTATCGATATAGTTGAATAAAAATATTGATTGCCCTCAACTTGCTTTATTGGCCTGGGTGTCCAGCACTTCCTGACCCTGTTTCATCAAAAAATAGCTGAAGCTGTCAGAAAGCGCCTGCCAGCTCGCTTCAATGATGTTTTCCGATACACCGACAGTTCCCCAGGAATCCTCGCTCCCGGCAGAATCGATCAGCACCCGAACACGTGCGCCGGTGCCATCTTTTTCATTGAGGACCCGCACCTTGTAATCCTGCAGGTGCATATTGTCAATTTCAGGGAAAAACTTGTGAAGCGCCTTGCGCATCGCCCCGTCCAGGGCATTGACCGGTCCATTGCCTTCGGCAGCACAATGTTCGATCTGGTCGCCGACCTTCAGGCGGATGGTGGCCTCTGAACGGGCCCCGCCCGAGACATTTTTTTCTACGATGATGCGAAACCCTTCTAAAGCAAAATATTCCTCCCACGGTTCCGTCATCTTTTTAACCAGCAGTTCGAACGAGGCTTCGGCCGCTTCAAACTGGTATCCCTGGTTTTCAAGTTCTTTCAGTTTCTGAACAATTTGAGGAGCGTCATCTCCGTGTTTGTCCAGTTCAATGCCGAGCTCATCAGATTTGTAGTAGACATTACTCTTTCCGGAGAGGTCTGACACCAGCACCCGCCGCCGGTTTCCGACCTTCTCAGGGACAACATGTTCGTATGTCTGCTCATTTTTCATAATGGCGTTGACATGAATACCGCCCTTGTGGGCAAAAGCGCTGCGCCCGACATAGGGTTGACGGATGTCCGGGCTCACATTGGCCAGTTCGCTGACAAAGTGCGAAAGGGAAGAGAGCTGGTCCATCTTTCCCGGGGGAATGCAGCTGTAATCCTGCTTAAGCTGCAAGTTGGGCACGACTGAGCAAAGGTTTGCATTCCCACATCGTTCTCCGTACCCATTGACGGTCCCCTGCACATGTACACATCCGGCTGCGACCGCGGCCAGGGTATTGGCCACCGCCAGTTCACTGTCGTTGTGAGCGTGGATTCCCAGCCTGGTATCGGTCTGTGCCCGCACTTCCGAGACGATCTGCGTAACCTCGTGGGTCAGCGTTCCCCCGTTGGTATCGCAGAGCACCAGCACATCGGCGCCCGCCTGTTCGGCGGCCTTGAGCGTTTTGACGGCATATTCCGGGTTGTCCTTGTATCCGTCGAAAAAATGTTCGGCATCATAGATAACCTCTTTCCCGTGATTTTTCAGGAAAGCCACGGAATCAGAGATGATGTCGAGGTTATCTTGTGCAGAAATTTTCAACGCCTTTTTTACATGCAGCAACCAGCTTTTGCCGAAAAGAGAGACGGCGGCGGTGTCAGCCCCTACGAGGGCACAAAGGTTGGCATCGTCTTCAGCGGCATTTCCCGCGCGGCACGTGCTGCCAAACGCCACAATCCTGGCATTGTTGAAGCTGTGATGTTTCGCCAGTTCAAAAAACTCCATGTCCTTGGGATTGGAGCCGGGCCATCCCCCTTCGATATAGTCGAATCCAAATTCATCAAGCTTGTGGGCGATACGTATTTTATCCTCGGCAGAAAAAGCGATTTTTTCTCCCTGGGTGCCGTCGCGCAGCGTGGTGTCAAAAATTTGGATATTCGTTGCTGTCATTCTGTTAATGGTTTTGAAGCTGTCTTGAAAACTATTCAGCCGGTTCCGTTTCCCTGTTGCCGATCCAGTCCATCATGGACCGGAGATCTTTTCCAACGGTCTCAATTTTATGGTCACCGAGTTGTGAACGCAGCTTGGTAAGGTTGGGCAGTCCATCCTTGTTCTCCTTGATCCACTCCTCGGCAAAGGAACCATCCTGCACGTCCTTCAACATTTTCTCCATGCGCTTCTTGGTTTCATCATCAATGACATCGGTGCCGCGGGTCAACCCACCATATTCAGCGGTGTCACTGACCGAGTAATACATGCCTTCAATGCCTCCTTCGTACATCAGGTCAACAATCAACTTCAGCTCATGGAGGCACTCGAAATAGGCAATTTCGGGCTGGTAGCCTGCTTCAACCAGTACTTCAAATCCCTTTTTGACCAGCTCGGAAGTACCGCCACAAAGCACGGCCTGTTCCCCAAAAAGGTCGGTTTCGGTCTCTTCTTTAAAAGTGGTTTCAATAACACCGGCGTGGGTTCCGCCAAGTCCCTTGGCATAAGCCAGGGCGGTATCTTTGGCCGACCCGGTATAATCCTGGTGGACAGCCACGAGGCACGGAACGCCTGATCCCTGCTCATACACGCGACGAACCAGGTGACCGGGGCTCTTGGGAGCGATCATGAAAACATCTACGTTTTCTTCCGGTTCAATAGCTCCAAAATGGATGTTGAACCCGTGCGCAAAAGCGAGGGCATTGCCTTCCTCGAGATTGGGTTTTACGTTTTCCTCATAAAAATCGGCCTGGTGCTGGTCGGGGATCAGGATCATAACGATGTCGCCTGCCCGGGCGGCTTCGGCGGGGTTGAGCACTTTGAGACCGGCTTTTTTGGCATTATCCCTTGAGGAACTGCCTTCCCGAAGCCCGACGACCACGTCAACTCCACTCTCTTTCAGGTTAAGGGCGTGTGCATGTCCCTGGCTTCCATACCCCATAATGGCTACAGTTTTATCGGCCAGAAACTGAAGGTCGGCATCATCGTTATAATAGGTCTTCGCTTTCATTAAAATATATCCTGCTTTTAATTATGTGTTGAGTTAATACTGGTTTCTAATAGTGTCTATACTGTTCCGCTGTATTCTCTTTTCAGGGCTACCGTACCGGTTCGGGCCACTTCCGATATTCCAAACGGTTCCATCATGCCGATGAAGGCGTCTACTTTATCGCGGTTGCCCGTCACCTCTATGGAGAGCTTTTCGGGACTGATGTCGATCACCTTGGCACGAAACACCTGGGCTACCTGCATCACCTCGGTACGGCTGGAAGCGGTGGCCGCCACCTTGACCAGGGCAAGCTCGCGTTCCACGAAGTGTTCATACGTCAGGTCGGTGACCTTTACCACGTCGATGATCTTGTTGAGCTGCTTGGTGATCTGCTCAATGATATGTTCGTCGCCGTGCGTGGTAATGGTGATTCGGGCAAGCCCCGATTCCTCTCCCGGTCCAAAACTGACACTGTCGATCTCAAACCCTTTTCCGCTGAAAATTCCAATGATTCTGGAAAGAGCGTTGAGATTATAGTTGACCAGAACCGAGAGGGTATGCTTGTTTTTCGTCTCTGTCTTCCCGTTCTGTGTAGATATCATTCTTCTTCTCCTTCTACCATTTCATTCAATGCTGCTCCCGAGGGTACCATCGGGTAGCAATTTTCATGTTCTTCAACCTGAAAGTCCATAACCACGGGCCGATCATTGATCTTCATCGCTTTTTCGAGCACCTCGGTCATCTCTTTGGGGTTGACAGCCCGCATTCCGATGGCCCCATAACTTTCGGCCAGCTTGACAAAGTCCGGATTTCCCTTCTTGAGGATAGAGTGGCTGTAGCGCTTGTTAAAGAAGAGCTCCTGCCACTGCCGGACCATACCGAGGCAGTTATTGTTCATGATGGCAATTTTCAGCGGCACTTCATATTCCACAGCTGTGGCCAGCTCATAGGCGGTCATCTGGAAGCCGCCGTCTCCGGTGATGCAGACGACCGGACGATCGGGACAGCCAAAGGCAGCACCCATGGCGGCTGGAAATCCGTACCCCATGGTGCCGAGTCCTCCCGAAGAGAGCCAGGAGCGCGGGTGGTTAAAGTTGTAGTGCTGTGCAGCCCACATCTGGTGCTGACCAACATCCGTAACAACAATCGCTTCCCCCTTGGTAATGCGGGAGATCTCCTCAACCATGTGCTGGGGATAGATCGTTTCATCCGATTTGGGGATTCGAAGCGGATGCTCCTTTTTCCACGTTTCGATCGTATTCCACCACTCGCTGGTATCGGGAACGTCGGTCAGTTCATCAATTTGCGGCAGTACGTTTTTGACGTCTCCCACAATGGGAACCTCCACCTCTACATTCTTTCCGATGTTTGAGGGATCAATATCGATATGAATTTTTTGGGAGTGGGGAGAAAATCCATCCAGGCGCCCTGTTACGCGGTCATCAAAGCGAGCGCCGACCGCCAGCAGCACATCACACTCAGTGGTTGCCATGTTGGCATAGTACGTGCCGTGCATGCCCAGCATGCCCAGCGACTGTTTCTTGCTTTCCGGGAAAGCACCGAGCCCCATAAGGGTGGTGGTCACCGGGATGTTAAGGCGCTCGGCCATGGCGGTCAATTCCTCCCATGCTTCGCCGAGGATCGCTCCCCCACCGGCGTAGATCAACGGCTTTTTCGCCTCGCTCAGCAACTTCGCTGCTTTTCGTATCTGGGATTTGTGCCCTTCGGTAACCGGGTTGTAGTTGGGCATCGAAATTTTCTTGAGTCCGCTGTAGCGACCATCCGTGTTCAGCATATCTTTGGGAAGGTCGACCAGTACAGGCCCGGGGCGGCCGCTGGTGGCTACATGAAAGGCCTCTCGAATGACATGCTCCAGCTCATCCACATCCTTCACCAGGTAATTATGCTTGGTGATCGGGCGGGTTATGCCCACGATATCCGCTTCCTGGAAGGCATCATTGCCAATAAGGCTGGAGGGCACCTGCCCGGTAAAAACAACCAGCGGAATGGAGTCCATGGCCGCGGTGGCAATACCGGTAACGGTATTGGTACCGCCCGGACCGGAAGTAACCAGGACTACGCCTGGTTTTCCGGTAGCTCGGGCGTATCCGTCGGCAGCATGTGTTCCGGCTTGTTCGTGTCGAATTAAAACATGCCGGATATCATGACTATCAAAAAGTTTATCGTAAATCGGTAATACAGCTCCCCCCGGATACCCAAAAAGAGTATCTACCTCCAGGTCTTCCAGCGTATTAATCAAAATTTCTGCCCCGTTCATTACGTGCGTTTCCGAGGCCTCAATTGGTTGTTCATCGGTGCCGTGTTCGAGTTTTTGAGCTTTTAAGTGGTTCATATGACCTCGTTAATGTACTTTTCCCGCCAGAGGTCAGAATTTAAGTTAAATCTTTTGTAAAAAGAGCTTGATTTAAGTTCTAACCTCTGGCTGTTTTGGTTAGCTAATTAGTAGATTTAGAATTAGAATGCCAGAAATCAGAACCTGTAGAATGGATAGTACGGCTACAACAATACCTGCTGTTCCGATACTATTGATAAGCTCTACTACAGGAGAGACGGATATAGCTAAAGAGATAGAAAGGGAAGCAACAAGGGAAATCGCTACCAACACGGTGATGGAAAAATCACGATCTGCAGGCCGGGAAACGGCGTTTGCATTGGTGTTGGCGACAACGGTATGTATTGTTTTGTTTCCCAAAAGTAGTTTTTGCTTGCTTTCCAATGAAGCTCTTCAATAATAGGTAACCATTGCTCTGATGTCAAGCAAAAAAGAAAAAAAGTATCAAAAAAATTTCTCTTGTAAAGTTTGACGATTATTATAGCTTTAGACTTTCCTTTTCCACTGTATATTGTAGAACTATTTTAATACCCTTGACGGTTGCGTTAACAGAAATTGGTTATTAAAGAATATTCTGAATTTTATGGCTGAAAAACTCAATAAATACAGTTCCCGACTTACACAGGAAGAATCACAGGTTGGCTCACGCGCCATGCTCTACGGTGCCGGTCTTGACGACGAAGATATGGACAAGGCCCAGGTGGGTATCGCCAGCACGGGCTGGGAGGGCAATCCCTGCAACATGCACCTGAACGGGCTGGCGGAGCAGATACGCGACAGTGTTTGGGATGCCGGACTGGTTGGCTTTGTGTTCCACAGTATTGGGGTTAGCGATGGAATTTCGATGGGAACGCAGGGAATGAAATATTCACTTCAGTCCCGCGATATCATCGCAGATTCAATTGAAACCGTTATGCGGGCCCAATGGTACGATGCCAATATTTCGGTGGTGGGCTGCGACAAGAACATGCCGGGTTCGGTGATGGCGATGGCGCGGTTTAACCGCCCCTCTATCATGGTATACGGGGGAACGATCCGTCCTGGAAAGTGGAAAGGGGAGGATCTGAATATTGTATCGGCATTTGAATCGTATGGCGAATACCTTTCTGAGAATATTGACAAGGATGAACTCAACAACGTGATCAAGCATGCGTGTCCCGGAGCGGGAGCTTGTGGTGGGATGTATACAGCGAATACGATGGCTTCAGCCATAGAAACCATGGGAATGAGCCTGCCGTTCAGTTCATCGATTCCGGCCACTCATCAGCAAAAAATGGAGGAGTGCCGGCGGGCTGGCAAGGCGGTCCTGAACTTGCTGGAGCAGGATCTGAAACCGCGGGATATCATCACCAGGGAGTCGCTGACCAACGCGGTACGGATGATTGTGGCGCTGGGGGGATCGACCAATGCCGTCATGCATATGCTGGCTATTGCCCATGCGGCCGAGGTGGATTTCACTATTGACGATTTCCAGGAGATCAGCAACGACACCCCGTTTATTGCTGATCTTAAACCCAGTGGCAAGTATGTGATGGAGGATCTCTTCAACGTGGGAGGGGTGCCGGCCGTGCAGAAGCTGTTGCTGGAGGAAGGATACCTGAACGGAGATTGTATTACGGTGACGGGTAAAACGCTGGCTGAAAATGTAGCCGAAGTTCCCGGTTTGCTGAAGGAACAAAATATTATTCAACCGATATCGGATCCGATTAAGGAGACCGGTCACCTGCAGGTGCTCTATGGAAATCTTGCTCCTGAAGGGGCCGTGGCGAAAATAACCGGGAAAGAGGGATTGCGCTTTGAAGGATCTGCAAAGGTGTTTGAGTCTGAAGAAGAGAGCCTGAAAGCGATTCAGAATGGAAAAGTGCAGGCGGGCGATGTGGTTGTAATCCGCTACGAGGGCCCAAAAGGCGGACCCGGAATGCGTGAAATGTTGTCTATTACGGCTGCCATCATGGGTGCGGGACTCGGTAAGGAGGTGGCCCTGATCACCGATGGTCGCTTTTCCGGCGGATCACACGGGTTTGTCATCGGCCACGTAACTCCTGAAGCCCAGGTGGGCGGACCCATTGCACTGCTCGAGGACGGAGACCCGATTGTTATTGATGCTGAGGAGCGGGTCCTGCAGATTGACATCCCGGAGCAGGAGCTGGAGGCGCGTCGCGAAAAATGGGAGGCTCCGCCGCTTAAAGTAAACAGCGGGGCCCTGTATAAATATGCACTGCTGGTCTCCTCGGCTTCTGAGGGGTGCGTAACTGACAAACTCCCGTATGAGGTTGTCGATCCGGTTGAGCGGAAGAAAAGTGTAGCAGATTAACAAGAGATCTTTGCAAAACCTCTGTTTTTACCCAATCCCGGGTTTTTACCCTTAATGGAAGTTGGTTTCATCCGGGATACAGGCCATTGGGCCCGGCCGACCAGCGCGGGGTAGGTGAGCTATGGAATCTTTCACTCAACGCCAGCTGGGCTGTACCGGAGGAACGTTCATTATCCTGCTGTTATACAATGAATTACACAAATACGGGGTGCACCCGGTCTTCCGGGACTACCATCACAAGTAAATCAAGTCAATAGACAAAGAGTAGAGAATTATGGAGGTCAGCTTTGGGCAATCAACCTGAAAAATTTACTCCCTATGTTCGACCGGAAGACGATCTCCCCCAGATAACAATCAAGGCCGTAATTTTGGGGATTCTGTTGTCGGCTATCCTGGCAGGGGCAAATGCCTATTTGGGGCTGAAGGTGGGGATGACCGTTTCAGCCTCGATACCGGCTGCCGTTATCTCTATGGCGGTGCTTCGGCTGTTCAGGGAGTCGAATATCCTGGAAAATAATATTGTGCAAACGGCCGCTTCGGCCGGCGAATCGCTGGCGGCCGGGGTGATTTTCACATTGCCGGCGCTGATTTTACTGCAGTACTGGACTGATTTCCCATTTATAGATACCATGGCCATTGCCCTGTTTGGAGGCGTACTGGGAGTGCTTTTTACCATCCCCTTGCGACGAGCGCTTATCATTGAGCAGGGGTTGAAGTTTCCGGAGGGGATAGCCACCGGAGAGGTGCTGAAGGCCGGTTCCGAGGGCGGCAAGGGTATCAAATATATATTATGGGCGGGCTTGTTTGGTGGATTGTATAAACTGGGTCAAACAGGATTCAAACTTTTTTCCGGTTCTGTTTCCGGCTCAGTTACCGCCGGTCGGTCTGTTTTTGGGATGGGAACCGAGCTCTCTGTGGCCTTGTTGGGAGTGGGATATATCGTTGGACTGAATATTGCAGTCCTTGTATTTTCCGGCGGACTTATTTCCTGGCTGTTTGGAATTCCGATCTATACAGCGCTGGCTGATCCGGAAGTTCTGAAGCAGGTCACCGGGAGCGCAACCGGCTATACCGCCGCGCTGGAAGTCTGGAGCCAGAAGATCCGCTATATGGGAGTGGGGGCTATGGTGGTTGGTGGCATTTGGGCGCTTGTTTCACTGGCAAAACCGCTGGTGGATGGCATCAAGTCATCCTGGGAGGCGGTCAAAAAAGTCCGTGCGGGTGAGGGGATCGATATACCACGAACTGAGCAGGATGCCCCGATCAATTATGTTCTGTGGGGGGTAATCGGCCTTGCTGTCCCGATTTTTATCGTGTTTACGCAAGTGATTGATACGGCCCATCTGCCGGTCAGCAGCGGACTGTATTGGACAACAATGGCGATTGGAACCCTGTTTTCACTGGTGGCCGGTTTCCTGTTTTCCTCGGTGGCCGGCTATATGGCGGGTCTGGTAGGCTCCTCCAACAACCCGATTTCAGGGGTCACGATTGCAACAATTCTCGCCACGGCCTTGATACTGTTGGCACTGCTGGGAACACAACTGGAATTCGGTGTCGACACCGAGCGGGCCGGGGCTGCTGCCGCAGCGGTTGTAGTTGGTGCGATGGTCGCCTGTGCCGCAGCCATCGCCGGGGATAATATGCAGGATTTGAAAGCGGGACAACTGGTTGGGGCCACCCCCTACAAGCAGCAGATTATGCAGGTGGTCGGGGTTATTGCGTCGGCGCTGGTGATTGCCCCCATCCTGAGCTTGTTATTTAACGCCTACGGCATGGGCGGGGTTTTCCCAAGGGAGGGAATGAACCCTGAGGAGATGCTCAGTGCCCCCCAGGCCACCCTGATGCAGTCGGTGGCGGAGGGCGTGTTTGCCCAGAACCTGGAATGGACCATGATCATTATAGGATGTGTGATAGCGATAGCGATTATCCTTTTTGATAAATACCTGGAGGCCCGCGGTTCTGATTTCAGGGCCCCGGTGCTGGCGGTAGCTGTGGGAATATATCTGCCACTGGAGCTGACGGTGCCGATCTTTATCGGGGGACTGATTGCCTGGTATGCCGGTAAAAGAATTGCTGGCAGGGCTGCCCGGGAGGGGAAAGATCCTGAAGAAGCACAAGAACTGGGTGAGCGCCGCGGGCTGCTGTTTTCATCCGGACTTATCACCGGGGAAGCCTTAATCGGTATTATTCTCGCCATTCCTTTTGCCCTGCAGGAAAGCACCGACGCGCTGCGCCTTGTACCGGAGTCATTCGTTCCCTACGCCGACTGGCTGGGTGCGATTGCCGGTATGCTCTTTATTGTCTGGCTCTATAAAATTGTAACCCGGAAATAGCTATAAATGACAGAATAGAACAGCATGGCCGGGCAATGCCGAATAACTAAATATTACCCGAGGTGCTTGTGGTTCCCCTTGTTGTGGCGTTTTTTAAGTTTTTTAACCACTTTTTTGAGTGATATCCCCTTTTCCACCATCAGGACCATCAGGTGAAAAACCAGGTCGGCCACTTCTCCGACAAATTTTTTCTTTTTGTCATTTTTTGCTTCGATGACCGTTTCCACGGCTTCTTCACCCACCTTTTGGGCCATTTTGTCGATCCCTTTTTTGAAGAGGTAGGTAGTATATGAATCTTCCGGCAGGTTGGCTTTACGGTCTTTAATCAAATCTTCAAGCTCTTTCAGGAACGCGTACCGCTCTTTTTTGGGACGAAATTCTTTTTCGTGGAAACAGGAGGTGTTTCCCGTGTGGCAGGTCGGTCCCTGGGGATGGGCAAAAATCAGCAGCGTATCATTGTCACAGTCGGCCTGGATCTCAACCAGGTCGAGGTAGTTTTCGGACGTCTCTCCCTTGGTCCACAGGCGTTCTTTGCTGCGGCTGTAAAACGTGACCCGCCGCTGTTCAATCGTTTTTTTTAGTGCGGGTTTGTTCATATAGCCGAGCATCAGGACCTGGTAGGTATCGGCGTCCTGTATGATTGCGGGAACGATTCCATCCCCCTTGTTAAAATCTATTTTATCGATGTCCATCTGGCAAGTAAAAAAATTAAGCTGTCGGTTTTACAATTATTCCGGTGAGAAAGTACACAATTAACGGCGGAATTAATACCGGGGTTGCCACAGCATCAGGGCAGGATCCCGTGATGTTTGGGAGGTTCCATTCTACGGTACGATCCGCACGGGGATATCCTCGTTGTTAAAAGAAGCTTTGAGATCTTTGATATCGATTTCCTGGAAGTGAAAGATACTGGCAGCCAGCACAGCATCGGCAGCCCCTTCCCGGATGGCCTCTATACAGTGCTGGATGGTTCCGGCGCCACCACTCGCGATGACGGGGATACGCACCTCTTTATTCACTTTGCGGAGAAGATCCACGTCAAATCCCGATTTGGTTCCGTCGCGGTCCATGCTGGTCAGCAGTATTTCTCCCGCACCCCGTTGCTCCACCTCTTTCATCCATTGCAGGGCGTCCTTTCCGGTATCTTCCGTGCCTCCTTTGATAAATACCGACCAGGAGTCGCCCTTGCGTTTGGCGTCTACGGCAGCAACGATGCACTGGGCTCCAAACCGCTCGGATGCCCGGTTGATGAGATCCGGGTTTTTAACGATGGCACTGTTCAGTGAAACCTTGTCGGCCCCGGCATGCAGTATCTCCTCGATCTCATCCAGCTTGCGGATGCCCCCTCCCACGGTAAAGGGAATATCGATTTCACGGGCGATCCGCCGAACCAGCTGAACCAATGTTTTTCGCTTTTCCTGGGTGGCGGTAATATCCAGAAATACGAGTTCATCCGCGCCTTCATCGGCATATCGCCTGGCAAGTTCAACAGGGTCGCCGGCATCCCGCAGATCTACGAAGTTGACTCCTTTGACCGTTCTGCCGTCTTTGATGTCTAAACATGGTATAATGCGTTTAGCAAGCATATGATCCTAATTTTTGGAAGATTTTTCGTGGTAAATATAGCCATTTGCGTCAACATATCTGAATACCGGAGGAGGTTAAAATGAAGCTATTTAAACCACATTTAAATAAACCGCTTGACTGGAATTTTTTTTCAGGGTTAAATAAAATATACTCTAATCCAAAACAAAAACGGGAGGTTGTTATGAGTAAACCAGTTGAATGTCCGGAATGTGGCGCAACCGCAGTAGAACCTTGCCACAAAGAACCTGTAAGTGATTGCGTCAGAGAAGAGAACAAGTAAAATAATAAATAACCAACCTTGTGGCCCCGGACTTTCCGGGGCTTTTTTTATTTTCCTTTCTCCTAAACCGTTGTAGCCCCTGCTGTTACACCAGTCAATTTGTAACAAGTACTGAAGACAGCACTCTTGTGAATAAACGGCTTACTACCCAAAAATGGGACCGCACCATGCAGGTTCTCACGGGAAGGATTACGTCTGTTGGGCTAGTACCTTGGCAATAACAAAATTTCGCTATGACGCTTAAAATTTTCGGGGAATTCGTAAGTAAAATTGTACTGGCTGTTGTTGAGTTTGTTGTAAAATGTGGTGCCGTTTTGGCTTCTCTTTTAACCCTGGGGTCACAGGGCTCATTTGCAGATAGAGTGTTGTACAGCTTCAGTGCCTTTCCAGCCCTGTTGGAGCATATTTCCGAGGTATCCGCGCAACTTAGAAATATGGAAAGCACGATTCCCGATTATACCACGCTGTCGCCGGCTGAGTTTGCCGACCTTCACGGAACAGGTGCCTTCGACAGCATAATGCTGATCCTGAATGGGGCCACAAAATTTTTAGTGGCTGTACACCGGAATTTGGAAGCGGCTCCGCTCACTACGTTGGCGGCAGCCGGCACAATGTTTTGCAGCATCTTTGCAGTCAGCGTGTTACTGGGATTTATACGACGTGCCGGCGAAGATTCGGTTTGGATCCGGGCAGAGAGGAGGCTCTGGAAAAAGCTGACGAAGCAGGAGAAACGGGAACCGGAGGATAAACTTGAAACAGCAGCACCGCCGGGAGGGAAAAGCAGCAATATTGAGTCAGAGCCAGAGCCAGAGCCTGATGCCGGGGACGGGGAAGGGGAAGGGATGGGGCCGGGCGAGCGTGAGAAGTCGCCGGATCCATCAGCTTCAACTACATCCGGATCTCCATCTCTGGCCGTGGAGGGAGTACGGGGAGATGCTTCGGACCTTCCGGTCGATACCCGAGCGGATGATTTCAAAGAGAAGCAATCAACAGTGTCCACCACCGATGATCAGCAGTCAAAAACGGGTGATCTCGAATCGGCAAAAGGGGACAAGCGGGCGGAAGAACCGGGGACAAAAGGAACGGCTCTACTTGCATCAGAAGAAGAGATCCACACTGAAAGTAAACTGGAAGAAGAACTGGCTAATGCGGGAAAAGCTAAAGCCGGCGATTCCCAAAGCGACTTGGAATCCCCACAGGAGTATAGCCTGCAGGAATACCTGGAGAGGGCGCGGTCGTCCGGCTGATATCCTTGGTCAGACAATTTTCAGCGGGCGACATTGGATAACCTCGAAAAATTAAAATGGCTTAGATACGCTTTCTTTATTAAGTTCGCTCGTTCGAAAAAAAATGTAATGATACGATTCAAAACGATTTGAATGGGTTCTGAAGACGCCAGGCTACAGATCTTTGAAGATACCAAGCAGAAAATTCAGGAGCAGGGTTTTACCATCATTGACCAGGACCGGGAGCGCCCCTGGGGGGGATTTTTTGTAATTAAAGAGTCCGAGGCTCCGCAATTCGCCGATACCTATTTTGAGGGTGTGCCGGTGGATGAACTCAAGATTGCAGGAAAATTGAGTCCCAAAATTTTGATTGTGGAGCCGGAAAAGCGGCTTTCCTGGCAATACCATCATCGGCGGGCAGAAATCTGGAAAGTGATTGAGGGACCCGTCGGTGTGATGAGGAGCGATACCGACAAGCAGGGACCGGTTGAGACGTTTGATACCGGGGATCTTGTAAAGCTGAAGCAGGGAGAGCGCCACCGGTTGGTCGGGCTGAAAAACTGGGGCGTACTTGCTGAAATTTGGCAACACACCGATGCCCAAAACCCCTCCGATGAAGATGACATCGTCCGTGTACAGGACGATTTCGGGCGGTAGTACGTGTACGCGTTCAGCGGTTGGGGGACAAGGTTTTCAATAAATCGGGGAAAGCCCCCTGTAGCACCGGAGAATCGGGATAAATAAATTTGGGTCAGATTTTAAGTAAAATCGGCCAGCTGCTCCAGCGAAATTTTGCCTTCGTAATACGCACGACCCACCACAACAGATCCAATACCGGTTTTCTGCAATTCAAGCAGGTCGGAGTAGCTGCCCACGCCGCCTGAAGCGATAAAATCAAGATCGGGGAACTGCTGCATCAGGGATCGGTATAGGTCGATGTTGGGGCCTTCAAGGGTCCCGTCCCGGCTGATGTCTGTGGTGAGTACATGCCTGAGACCGTGCTTGATCATGGGTTTCAAAAAGTCGTTGAGCGAGTCGTCGGAGGTCTCTTCCCAGCCGGCATACGCTACTTTTCCTTCTTTCAGGTCCATGCCCAGGATCGCTCGTTCCGCCCGTTCCCCGATGAGCTTGAGCCAGTCCGCCGGTTTTCGCACCGCCATGGAGCTGCAGATAACACGGTCGATCCCCCTTTTTAACAACATGTCAGCATCTTCATAACTTCGGATGCCTCCGCCGGTCTGTACGGACAACCCGGTATTTTCAATGATGGAGGAGATCTGTTTCAGATTGACAAATTCGCCCTGCCGGGCTCCATTCAGGTCTACGACATGAATATGGGAAAACCCCGCTTTTTTGAACTTTTGAGCCTCATCCAGCGGATTGTCATTGTAAATGGTAGCCTGGTCATAATCTCCTTTGTGGAGTCGTACAACCTGGCCGTTCAGCAGGTCAATGGCGGGTATTACCTTCACGATATGGTATATTGGTTGTTGAGTTAAAAATTTGAAGAACCAAAGGTAAAGAAAATTTAACTTTAATTTTCTTTACCCTTGATATACCAGAGGTATAATTGTTTCCTTTAACTACTTTAGAATTAACAGCGTTATTGATATGAAACACGCGGGAACTCTTGTTGTATTCTTCCTACTCACGGTAACGGGCGCCCTGGCCCAGCAAACGGCCAAAGGCACGGTCTTTGAAGATGCCAACGGGAACGGGCAAAAAGAGAGGGGGGAGAGCGGAGTAGCTTCTGTGGCTGTCTCCAACGGTCGGGATGTGGTACTCACGGATGACCGGGGGCGCTACACGTTGCCGGTAGATGACGACGACATCCTTTTCGTGATTAAACCCTCGGGCTACAAGCTGCCGACAGATGATCAAAACCTGCCACAGTTTTATTATATCCACAAGCCCGCGGGATCGCCGGAGCTGGAATACGCCGGTGTGGAGCCGACGGGACCGCTGCCGGAATCGGTGGATTTCCCGTTGATAAAGACCGAAAAAAAGCAGCAGTTCAGGATGCTGGTGTTTGGGGATCCCCAGCCGTATACCGAGCAGCAGGTCGAGTATTTTGACCGCGACATCGTCTCTGAAGTAGCGGGAATTGAAGGCTACGATATGGGAATTACCCTCGGCGATATCGTGGGTGACGATCTCGACCTGTTTGCCCCCTACATCCAGTCGGTGGCCCGGGCGGGCATTCCCTGGTTCCATGTATACGGCAACCATGACATGAACTTTGATGCGGAATCCGACCGGTTCGCCGACGAGACGTTCGAGCGCGTTTTTGGTTCCGCTACCTATTCTTTCAACCACGGGCAGGTCCATTTTATCGTGCTGGACGATGTGGTATACCCGCGTAGCGACGGAAAATCGGGCTATATCGGTGGATTCACCGACGAGCAGCTCACATTTATAGAAAATGATCTGAAACACGTATCCAGAGACAAGCTGGTGGTGCTGGCGTTTCATATTCCTCTCATCGTACCGGAAGGTCGTAGCACGTTCCGTATTGAAGACAGGAGCCGGCTGTTTGACCTGCTGAAGGAGTACCCGCATACCCTGTCGCTGTCGGCCCACACGCATATTCAGCAATTTGCGTTTTATGGGGAAGATAGAGGCTGGCACCGGGAAAATCCCCATATTCACTACAATGTGGGTACGACCTCCGGCGACTGGTGGTCGGGCGTACCGGATGAGCGCGGTATTCCTCCCACCCTGATGCGCGACGGCACCCCCAACGGCTATGCCATCATTAATTTTACCGGCAACGAGTTTACACTGGATTACCGGGCGGCGGGTTATGAGGAGTCGTACCGCATGAGTATCTGGGGTCCCAAAGTTGTTCCCCAGGACAGCTGGCACGGCGCTGAGATTTTTGTGAATTATTTTATGGGTTCAGAGAAGACCAGGGTGGAGTACAACGTTGCGAACAGCGGGTGGCGACCTATGGGCAAGGTTGAGGAAAGCGATCCGTATGTGGCACAGCTCCGGGAAAAATGGGATACTTCGGAATCTCAGCTTGCGGGAAAACGCCCTTCGAATCCGGTAACATCCACACATCTGTGGAGTGTTGGCGTGCCGAATAACCTCCCCACAGGAAAGCATACTGTTCAGATCCGGGTCACCGACATGTTTGGACGAACGTTCTACGGTACGTTTGACTATGAGGTCGTGCGGCCGGGGGGCAACTGAGGAGTTGGAACGTGAGCGGAACATCCATATAGTCTTGCGCCATGGGTAGCAGGTTCCCTGTAATGCGTAATAAAGGCGCAATGTTACCCCTCACCTGGTGAAAAGATACGGTTCTAAAAAATTAATCTTGACACAAAATCATAAAGCCACCACTCTCTTGTCCGGATATCGACCCGGGAGATGCCAATACAATCAGCTACAGCAAGAGCAGCTTTGGCGGCCCCTCGTTGACCGGAAATGTTAGACCTCTTCAGGTCGGGGACAAGGGCAAACAGCGGTGCGGGATATCTTCTATGTTGAATTTCCAATGGCCGACCCGGAAAATGGATTCGGTACCGGGGAATGGGATGGTATGTCCGGCTTTGAAAAGGTTGAAGTGGCAGATGGATCGTATCGTGTGTTACCGGAGTTGCGTGCATAGTTAGTTCAACTACAGTGCCGGACCCTGGTATAAAATCAACCGCAGGTCAATTGGAGCACAAGACAATGACTGCGATCTGGTACTTACTGTTATAGCGGTAAACACATGGAATAGATTTGGCAGCAGTGTAGTGGAAGCTCCTTCAAGAAAGTGTGGGAATACCTGTATTTGCCCTCCCGCTAATATAGGTATATACAATACAATCCCGTATGGTAAGCAGTCTGTGCGGAAGAATTTTTAAAAATGTGGAACATATGAAACCCGCCATTATGGATAAAGAAAAGGAAGAACTTCACTGGTTTGAAAAGCTCCCGAAAAAGAAGCGTGAGCAGCGGAAACGGCGCGCAAACAATGATGGTAACCCAGCCTCCGGCAACCGGCAGCAGCCGGCAGTCAAGAAAGAAGTCAACCTGGTAAAATTTGTAAACGAGGTTGAGCAGTGGATCGACGAGGTGTCAGCATACCTGAAGACCGGGGATCGCAAAGATTGGGCGTGGAATGCACTGCGGGGCGTACTCCACGGTCTGCGGGACCGGGTGCCCCCGGCAGAAGTTTTCCAGCTGTCTGCCCAATTCCCGATGCTTATTCGCGGGCTGTTTTTGGAAGGATATCAGCTTGGCAATAAACCGGAAAAATTTAATCGCAGCGAGCTGGAAACGCGGATCGATATGGCAGTGGGCCCGGCAGTTGATTTTGATTCTGAGGCCGCCTTCAAAGCCGTACTGCTGGTGTTATACGACCATGTGAGCGAGGGAGAGCTGCAAGATGTCTACGCTACACTGCCCAAAGATATTCGTCAGCTTTGGGACAGCAGCCTGGAGAAACATTCCGTCTGAGTGGGCGTTGAAAATACAGAATCGGGTGAAACAGCGGTTTTACTAAGACCACTACAATAAAAAGGAGAAAGCTATGGAACCAACAGAAGAGAATGAGAAATCCATGACAAAGGCCAAAAAAATGACTAAACGATCCAAACGTGAGGAGTATATCGAAAAACTCTCAGCGCAGCTCAAAAAATGGGATACAGAGCTCGAAGAGTTGGAGGATAAGAGCGAAAAGCAGGTGGAAAAAATGAAGGCGGGTTTTGCCAAAAGGATGGAAGCGCTCAAAACCAGCCGGGATCAGCTCCGGGAGAAGATGCATCGCCTCGAGGAGGTGGGAGAAGCGGCATTCAGCGATCTCCGAAAAGATGCGGAAAAGCTGTGGAAGGATACTAAAAAAGGATTTGAAGCGCTCAGGAAAGAACTCAAAAAATAAAGCAGAATCTCCCAGGTGGGGCTGTTGAAAAACTTGCTATTTTGTTGAGAGGTAGTTGTATCACCGACCTTGGTGGGGGGGGATATCCCCCCTCAGAACGAGGAGTTGAGGGTTTTGCGAAGGCCCTCTCAAGAGAGGGCTAACGGATGATGCCGTCTCATTGGAGCTGGCATCGGTTTTATGTGATGAAGCGATATCCCGGAGAGATTGAAATGGGTGAACATGCCGGAATCGGGCAAAACAACGGTTCTTCAAGGTCCTCATAAAATAATTCAGGATCCTGCAATAATTCCACGATTTGAGCGTAAGAAACAGACTGGAAACCCGGTCTTATAAATACGGGAATCGTGCTGCTCCTTTTGAACACAAGCGGGACATTACCGGATCAAAGGGAACAACACACAGGATGTGTGCCTGGCGAAAAGGATATACTGACGAAACAACGACATACGAGAGGTCCCCCCTTGAAATTTAACAAATACTATTTTCGACAAGCGAAGCGGCTCCTGTGGATCGCATGTATGCTCCTTCTTGCGACAGAAACCGCAGATGCCCAATATTTTGGGTTTGGCAAAAACAGGGTACAGTACAACAGCTTCGACTGGCGATATATTCAGTCCGATCATTTTGACGTGCATTATTACGATCCCCTCAACTATGAACTGGCCGACTTTACGGTGCGTACGCTCGAATCCTCACTGAAGCAGCTTAATGAGGATTTCAACCACGAAATCGCGAACCGGATCCGGGTTATTATCTATGATTCCCACAACGATTTTTCCCAGACCAACGTCGTGAACCTGCCTATAGATGCGCAGGGCATCGGCGGGGTTACGGATCTGTACAAAAACCGGATCACGATGCCGTTCAGCGGCAACTACACCGAATTTCGCAGCACCCTGCACCATGAACTGCTGCACGCCGTATTCAACGACATGTTTTACGGTGGCAGCATTCAGTCGATCATCAGCAATAATGTGCAGCTTATCTTTCCCAACTGGTTTGATGAAGGGCTGGCGGAATATGTGTCGAACGGCTGGGATACCAACACGGATATGTGGATCCGGGACGCTGTCATCAACGACTACCTGCCGGACCTGCCGCAGCTGGGGGGCTATTTTGCCTACCGCGGGGGACAGTCGCTCTGGAATTTTATCGTGGAGGAATACGGCCGGGCAAAAATCGGGGAGATCCTCCAGATCATCAAGACCCGGCGCAGCGTGGAGGTCGGATTCGAGCAGGCACTGGGACTCTCCATAGAGCAGCTTAATGACCGGTGGAAAGATTACTACCGCAAGCGTTACCTGCCGGAAGTGGCGGAACGGGAAAATATCCGGAATTTTGCCACGCATGTGACGGAATGGACCCGTGATAACACCTACAATACGAGTCCCGCTATTTCGCCGCAGGGCGACAAGATCGCCATGATTACCAACGACCGGGGTTATTTTGATGTCGTGGTTATCAGCGCCATTACAGGCAACAAGTTGAAAACGCTGATCAGGGGAAGCGACAACATCAATTTCGAGGAGTTAAATATCCTGAATCCCAACCTGAGCTGGTCGCCGGACGGTTCAAAATTAACCTTGTCGGCCAAATCGAAGGGGGCGGATGACCTGGCTATTGTGGATTACGAGACCGGTGAGATACAGAAGATCAAGTTCCCGCGCCTCGATGCGATAGGCTCGGTCTCCTGGTCGCCGGACGGACAGAAAATTGCGTTTGACGGGAATATCGGTCCCTACCAGGATATCTTTATCTACAACCTGCAAACCCGCGAGTTTATGAATCTGACCAACGATGTGATATCCGACATGGAACCCGTCTGGAGCAGCGATTCCCGGTCGGTGTATTTTGTCTCGGCCCGCGGCGACAATGTGGAGCTCAACAGTTTTAAGGAAAATTACCGCCTGTTGCTGAGCAACGACCTCTATTCTACCGATATCTACCGCGTGGAACTGGGAGCGTCGAGGGCGGTCAGGCTGACCAAAACACCGCAGTGGTCGGAACGGCAACCGATAACCACGCGGGACGGACGGCTGGTCTTTATATCGGATCAGAACGGGATTCCGAATATCTACCGGATGAACCTGGATGACCGAACGACGGCTCCGCTGACCAACCTGCAGTCGGGTGTCATGCAGATATCAATAAGTGCCGACGGCAGCCGGCTGGCGGTGAACTCGGTGGATGAAGGTACGCTGGATATCTTTTTGATCACCTCTCCCTTCCAGCGTATGCAGGAACGCGAGCTAACGCCGAATGAGTGGGCCCTGCGTCGACAACGAGAATCGGAAATTGAACGGGTCCCGGCCACGCTGTATGTCCGCCAGATGTTCGGTGCCCCGGTCGCCCGTGCCGAGACGGTCAGTGATGATCCGTTGCTGCCGGCAGAATCTGTGGATGTTCCCGAAGCTGAGCAGCCGGTGCCGGAAGCGGAACCACAACCGGAGCAGGCCCCCGCCGATACCACAGGGGATGATACAATTGATTTCCGTAATTATGTATTTTCGCCCGAAGTGGAGCAGGATACGGCATTCGCCAATAAATACCTCGATGCCCAGCGGTTTTCTCCTCCAAACAGCATAACCGATGACGGGCGATATCAACCAAAAGCGTATCGCCTGCAGTTTACCACCGACTACACCTATGCCGGCGGCTCTTTTTCCACCTATTACGGGACGTACGGGCTGGTACAGGTGGTATTCAGCGATCTCCTGGGAGATCATCAAATTACCTTTGGCAGCAACCTGGTGTTTGACCTGCGCAACAGCGACTATTTTCTCTCCTACGGGTACTTCAAACGGCGAACCAACTGGCTGGCCAGCTTCTTTCATTCGTCCACCAACTATCAGACCTTCAGCGGACAGCTTTACAGGTTCCGCTCCATGGGCGGGGGCATAACGGCCCAATACCCGATTGACAAGTTCCGCAGGGTTGACTTTAACATGAGCGCGCTCTCCATCAACCGGGACTATACGATCCTGGGATACAACTTTTCAGATAACAGGGCCACCACCTTTCTGTACCCTCAGGCCACGTACACGGTAGACCGGACGCTGCCCGGATTCATTACGCCGGTGGGTGGGCACCGGTACGCAGTAGGACTATCGGGAAGTCCCCCCGTAATCGGCGAAAAGCTGGAGTTTGTATCGATGATGGCTGACTATCGCAAGTATTTCAACCTGCGCTATGGATACTCATTTGCGGTACGTGGTTCAGGGGCTGTTTCGATCGGGGGCGACTCGCAGACCTATTTTATGGGTGGCATGCTGGGGTGGATCAACCAGCGCTGGTCCGGCAACTCCATTCCTATCGACAAGCTGGCTGAAACGTTCCTGACGCTCCCGGCGCTCCCCCTTCGCGGGCATGAATACAATACCCTCTATGGCGACAAGTTTTCCCTGATCAATGCCGAGTTCAGGTTCCCCCTGTTTGCCGCCATCCTGCCGGGCCCCATCCCGTTTCTCCCGCTGTACAATATGACCGGGGTCGCCTTCCTCGATGCCGGTATGGCCTGGGGAAAGGATATTCCGCTGGAATATTTTGACCTGACCGGCAACACAAACAGCGTTACGCTGAATGATGCCGATCTTAACGTGAAAGTGGCCGAAGAGGTTCAGTATTATTTGACCGGTGACGGGCAGCTGGGAACCGGCACGCCCCCCTCCGGTGCCAGTACCTTCAACGCCATTGACGGGGACATACTGATCGGCGCGGGATTTGGTATCAGAACCATATTGCTGGGACTTCCCTTCCGCTATGATGTAGGGTGGCCCTATTACCGGGATGGATTCGCGGGAAAACCGATACACTATTTTTCCATCGGTATCGACTTCTGATGGTTGGTGCAGGGGCATGGGCTAAAAATTGCTACCCTGCCCTTCCCGGCCTTGAATGGGGCGCGGAGGCCGAAGCAGGCGTTTGTGGATGTTGCACCGGTGATGGCTTTGATAGCGGGCAACCGGCGTGACGGACCATCAACATCCACGCCTGCACAGGCTGCAGCGGGTGCCCCATTCATCGCCTTGATCTTTTCCGTCCCTTTTGGGTCAAGCCAAAAGGGACACCTCGGTTGGGGAAAACAGTCTCCTGTTTCATAATTCAGGCTTCTTAATCATCTTTCCTTGTTTTTAGGGAAAAAAGAAAAAAAATCGGCCGATCTATCACCTGTAAATCCACACGGGTAGCCCCGTGTTTGCAGCTAATAAAAATAGCAGCCAGTAACGGAATTAGTGATGAGAAAGGATGTTGATATCCGCTTTCAGGTATAGCTTCCCATCCTCTATGATGACTTCGCTGTCAATTACCTCAAAAATCTCTTTTTTGTGCAGAGGCAGGGGAAGTTCCAATGATGAAATTGCATCCGGCTTGTTGTCGGGGTGTCCACCCTCATCTTCCCATCGTTGCAGATCCGCCAGGTCCTCCGGGGTAATAGAGGATTGGTCCAGCTTAATTTTGATGTTTTTATACCGTGGTTTCATATCAGGAGTATTTGTTAAAAAGCATGAGTTCCCAGTGAATAAAAATATCTGATCTGCGCGATGTTACAGTAAGAGATCCCGGACGATGTTTGTAGGGAAAAGGAGGCAGCGGGGAAATCATCAAGCTTAAGCTGCCGCATCTCCTCCGCCGGGAGCCAAGAGACTTTACGGCTGTTGAATACCCCGTTGTGCCACAACACTTTCCAGTTCCAGACTCCTGATCTTCAGGGATCTTTGCAGAGCCTGCTATAGGTGGTTGTACTACCGACCGTATTGACCTTTAAATGGGAGTGCAACTCCCTCGGAACGGTTTTGCAAAGCCCTCATTCATTCAGCACAAGGAGTGGAACCTTGGTATAATAGCTGAGCTCTTTGGTATGATCTTTCTTAAGCAGGGCTTCGATCCTTTTCTTCTTGTAGCGAACCAGCACGAGCAGCCCCATTCGGTGATCAGTGAGATAGTCGGCCACCCCCGCCAGGAACTCTTTCTGGATGACTATGTCGAATTGGATGGGGCGGTCCCGGTTTCCCGTCTTTTCCCTGACCAGGTCCCTGAATCCCCGGAATTTGATTTCGGTCTGCATGTCGCGGTCTGCCGCCACGTGCAGTACATTCAAATCTGCGTTAAACGTGTCGGCCCATTCGATGGTTTGCTTGAGGGCCGCCCAGTCACCTGAACGAAAATCAGTGGCAAAAGTCATCGGGTCAAAGGTCGCCTGCGTGCTGTTCTCGGGAATCGCCAGAACTGGTATGCTCGATTCAAGGATCACGTGAGAGGCGATACTGCCATAAAGAATGCGGTTCATTTTAGATCTGCCCTTGGTCCCCATCACGACAAGATCAAAATCCTTGGAATTGGCGTGTTCGAGGATCGAGGATACAACGTTTCCGTTTTGAAGCACAAGGTCCACCTGGAGCTCACTGTATCGTTCAGATTTGCGGATGGAATCAGCCGTTTTTTCCAGGAGTGTACGCGCTTTCTGCGAATGGCTTTTGGGGAGTCCGCCGGAGTCATGCGGGATATAGGAGGGGGCCTCAATGACGTGGAACAGGGTGATTGCAGCCCCGGTCTGGCTGGCCAGTTCGAGGGCAAAAGACAGGGCGTTTTCGGCATTGTCAGAAAAATCGGTCGGAAACAAGATGCGGTTAAGTTGTAGCATAATGAAGGTCCCGTATAACAGGTTGAAGGTTACTCTTTGGCATGTGGAGCTTAAATCACTTGGTCTTGTGGTCTCCCATCATCACCAGCAGTGGCACTTTCGTATAGAATCCCATCTCCTTGGAGAAGCTGCGGGAGACCAGCGATTCCCAAAATGTCTTTTTATACCGCACCATCGCCAGCAGGTCAACCGGATGCTTGTCCAGGTAATCGGCAATACCGCTGAAAAAATCGAACTCCCGGACCAGGTCAAAGGATAAATCGGCTTCCGGGTGCGTTTCCCTGACCAAGTCCCGGAACCCCCTGAATTTAATCTCCGTCTCCAGGCTCTGGTCAACCGCGACATGAACCACCTTGAGGTTTGATTTAAAAAGCCGGGCCAGGCTGAGAACTTCATTCAGGGTGTTCAGGTCATCTTCGTGAAAGTCGGTCGTAAATACGATCTGCTTAAACTGGTTGAATGTGCTGCCTTCAGGTATGGCCAGCACCGGAATATTGGAGTGCAGGATCGTTTCGGTTGTAAAACTGCCGAAAAGCAGTTTCCGTGATCCGGTGGCCCCCTTGGTCCCCATGACGATGAGACCGGCATCGCTGCTGCGGGCCTCATCGAGGATATTTACCACCGGGTGACCAGGCAGCAGCTTGGTGTCGATTTTGAGTTGTTTGAACCGTTCATTGCGTCTCAGCCCGGCAACCAGCTGCTCAAAAAGTTCCGATACTTTTTCAGTAAGTTTCTCCTTGTCATGGGCATGCATCGGGGCAAAATCAAAGGGTTCTTCCAGGCAATACAAAAGGGATAGCCGGGCCTCTGTCTTGAGTGCCAGCTCAGCGGCAAACGGCAGGGCCTGGTTTGCATTCTCGGAAAAATCGGTCGGAAAAAAAATAGTGTCAATATCTGCAAGCATGACAGAATCTCTTCTTAAATGATTTGCGAGTATCTGTTTTGGCATATAAGGTATTGAAGCTTTGCAGAACCTGATCCTTTGTTGGGAGGTAGTTGTACCACCGACCTTCTTTAGCACATAAAGCGGGTGTAGAACTCCCTCCGAACGGTGCTTTGAATGTTTTGCAAAGGCCTCTATCCCGGATTTCTCACGAGTATGTTGGATAAATATCATGTAACTTCATGGATGACCATAACTTATACTATTTTTACTGCCAAATTATCATTACAGTCTGTAACAGGCTGCGAAATGGGCCTTTCAGCTGCGTTGAAGGACAAATCACCTGCTCAACGTACCAA